>DATGSL010000341.1:0-2663 GCA_035302665.1 Opitutales bacterium
TTTACCGAAATGCTAGCCGCCTCCCGTGGGATTGATTTCGACGAAGCGGAAGCGATCAAGAAAAGCGAAAAAGTCTTTTCCGGTGCCGAGGAAGATCCGGAGTTCATCGATGCGGTGACGCGTTGGCACGGCGAATTGCAAAAAGTCTTGTCGGAGGCTGTGCAGATTATCGAAGGCGCGGACGATTTTGATGCACCGGTGATGCTTTCAGGAGGCAGCTCGCTCCAGCCCGGATTCGTCCATTTTTTAAGAAAAGAGTTCGGACTCGATTGTCAGCTTTGGGAAGAACAGGGCCACGGTTTTAATCCGCAGAGCTTTGGCGTCGTTTACGGTGCAGCTTTAAATGGATTGGGAATCGCACCGGTCAAAACTTCACTTTTGCCCCGATCGCTTCAGCAGGCCCGCTTCCGCATGATGCAGGTCGCGGCTTTGAATACGCTGGCGATCGTGTTTCTGACCGCTCTTTTCGTGGTGTTGATTCTCGATACCTTTGCGAAACGGGATGGTTTGCAGATGAAAACCGCCGCGCTCGAAGATCTGGAAGAAGCTTTTGCGCAGACGACGACGCTCGATGATCTTCTTGAAGAGCGGAATGAAAAATACCGGAGGATTGTTCCTGTTGTTCAGCAACAGGAGCGGACGCGTGATCTTTTGCTGACTCTCGACCTGATGCAGGAAGTTCGGACGGAGTATGATATTTGGTTTACCTTGCTCGCCGATGGTAAGAGTTATTTAAAAGAGGCCAGCAGCAGTGCTTCTTCCGAATTGGCCGGTTCGCGCGGCCGTTCCAACCGAGCCTCATCTGATCGGAAGCTAGCAGAAGTTCAATGGGAACGCTGGAATCGTTTTATCGTGGAATTGGTGGTGCCCGCTGAAGGACGGCAGACTCTTCAGACTCTTCGTTCGGTCGTTGACTCGCTTCGGGAATCGCCGATCTATCAAAATGTCGATACGTTGGCGCCTTCCGATCAACAGTCACTTGTTTCCGAAGAGGTGACGCTTCCCGGAAGGACATTTTCACTAAGCCTTCAACTCGATTCGGGCAGTTTATTGCCGCCGGTCGGGAGCGGGGCTTCTGATACGGCTCAAAATCGATGAGAGTGCGGCGGAGAGTCAGACGTTTTTATCTTCTCGTCGGAGGAGCCTTCCTTCTGTTGGTCTTCTATTTCTTTGCGATAACGTTTCCTCTCGTTCGGATGGAGCGCCAGATCGATGCTGATCTGGAAATCGCAATGGACCTGTTGGCCGACGCTGGTCACGGAATGAGCCGATCGGAGGTCGAGCAAAAAGCGGTGCGGCTTCAAAATGAAATTGAATCATTCGATCGAATTGCGAGTGACCCTTCACGCACGATCGAATTTCCGCCCGAGGTTGAAATGATGCTTCGTCAACCGTTTCAATTGATCGACTTCGACGGCCGCAAGTTCGTAACGCTCGATAACATCCGCAACCGTGCGGGCGAACAGAAGGTGAAGCTCTTCGACGATTGGGAGAGTCAATTTCCCGATTATACCGGACAGCCGCCGCGCAGGATCTGGGCTCAGCTGACGGTGATGGATCAGCTGATGCGGACGGCGATCGATGCCGGAGTGCAGCGGATCGATTTTGCGGAGCTAGTGTTGCATCCGGATGAAAAAACCTCCTCCGGTTCTGAAAGTGATGTAAGCGAGGAGGTCATTGAAAACGAGATCGCCGTTCATATGCGATTGATCGGGGAGATGAAGGCGATTCACCGTTTGATCCTGATGTTGCCGCTTAACGGGGAAGAGTTGAAAACGATGGAAATCGAGAGAGGACCGGGCGAAAAATCGGCCTTTTTCCTCAGCCGTTTTATTTTGCGAAAAAGTTCCGCTGAGAATCCAGATGAAGTTGAAATTAATTTTATAGCCAGCGGGTTCCTCGATACCGGTTCTGGTTGGGACCCAACTTTTTGAATGAAATCAATCGGAAGAAAGTTGATTGTCTCAGTGATTCTTTCCAGCGGAATTGCTCTGGTTCTCGTTTACAGTCTTTTTCGATTCGGGCCGGTAGGAGATGCTCTCGTTTTGCCCGTCGAGGTCGACCGATCGACCGAAACCGACCTGTCGCTCTATTATCGGACTTTTGCCGAACTAAAATCGGAGATTGCGCAGATCGTCAGCGAGAAGAATCTGGAAACCAATCCGTTTTACACCGATCATTTTGTTCCGCCTCCTCCGCCGCCACCACCCCCTCCGCCCCCGCCGGAGCCGGAACCTGAGCCTGAACCGGAGCCACCTCCGCCGCCGCCTCCGCCACCACCACCAACAACGCGCGAGATCTCCCTCCGCTACCAAGGTTTTTTTCAAACCACCGAGGGAGTGCGAAAAGCTTACCTTCTCAGAGAGGAAACCTTGATGGTTTTGACGTCGGGCGACATCGTGACTGATAATTGGAAAGTCGCGGCCATCGAGCCGCAAGAACTCATCCTCGAAAAGGGTGAGGAAGAGAAATTGAGTTTATCTTTCAACCAGGACACGAAAATCACGGTCCCGATTAAATAAAAAGCATGAGTCGCGCCTTTCAGTCGAAAGATGTTGGAACGGTTCTTCTGGAAAACGGAACAATCACGGAAAAGCAGCTTGAGTTGGCCCGGCGGCGCCATACGCGCCAACAGGTTCCGCTTCACCGTGCGATCGTTGACC
>DATGSL010000342.1:0-2400 GCA_035302665.1 Opitutales bacterium
GGCCCATTGAGGAGCTTTGCCTTCGTTATGGGCAGCCATCAAACGCAAGGTTTTTGCTAAAACCTCAGGCGATTCGAGATAGACGAGCATTCGGACGAGCTCACGGTTTAAGAAATCGGTTTCCGCGGGAAAATGAGCTTCGAATTCTTCGATCAGTCTTTCGCGCCTGGCGTCGTCCGGGTTTCCGTGGCGCGCGAAACTCAACCCGAATGCGCGGAGAAGATTGAGCTTTTGAGGCTCGTCGAGTGCTGTCCAGGAAATCGCTTCAAGGGCATCGAGCGCGAGCGATTGATCCGATCCTTCGCCGGTGCGCGTGATTGCAATCGCTGCTTGAATCGTTTGCCAGGGGGAATTTTCGTTTGTGAAACGGTTTTTCCAAATTTCCGGAGGCAGATGTTCGAGTGCCGTACGGGCGGCAAAACGGATAAACCGGTCTTCATGGTCGAGGGCGGACCAGATTTGATCGAGAGCAGCGGGATCTGGGTTTTCGTGAAGAGATTCGAGTTCGTGTCGCAGGTTTGTGAAATTTGTGGTCTCCGGATCGAGAGGTTTCGGGCCGGAAATTCGATCAGTGGCTTCATTTCCGGTGTAGATGACGCGATAGAGCGCGGAGTTGAGGCGTCGACCTCCGGTCGTAAAGTAGAGCGCACCATCTGCACCGACAATCGCATCGGTCATTGGCAATCCGCTTCCCGCAACGAGCTCTTCTGTTTCTGCCCGATAGCTCGCACCGTTGGGCGTCAAATGAACCGCATAAAGCGTGGCATATGTCCAGTCGAGCATGTAGAGCGCGCGTTGGTAACGTTCCGGAAAGGCGAGCCCGGCACCAGAGACGACGCCGGTTGGAGATCCGGGACCGATGTCGAGAATCGCCGGTAAACTATCCTCATAGTAGGCGGGCCATTTCCCGGTTCCGTGACGCCAGCCGAACTCGCTGCCGCTGGTAACATGATTGATCCGAGTCGGGCGATACCACGGTGTTCCGAAATCCCACTCCATGTCGGAATCGTAAGTAAAAAGCTCTCCGTGTTCATCGAATGCGATCGCGTAGGTATTTCGGAACCCGATACTTACCAGTTCCCAATGTTTTCCGTCGGGAGTAAAACGTGCAATCCATCCTCCGGGAGCTTTGACATTCCGCGCGTGGCCGCGGGCATCCGGCCGACGGGGAAGAAGCTGATCCTCATCCCAGACTTCGGGCACAAGACTCGCATCGACTTGAGGCGGCAAAGTGTGGTTTCCCGCAGTAACATAGATCCATTTGCCATCAGGAGAGAGCGTAAAACCGTGCGGACCATGTTCACCCCTTCCGAAAAGCTCCACGATGCGGTCAATTCGATCGTATTCTCCGTCGCCGTTACTGTCGGTGATCTGGTAAATGCCCATGTCGCCGACGCTGACCGACGCAAAAAGCGCATCTTCCGTCCAAAGAAGACCTTGAGCACCTTTGATTTGCACCGGAAGCTGTTCAACTTTCGTCGGAATCAACGGATCGTCGAGAGGCGGCGGAGTGATCCGAAAAAGTCCCCCATATTGATCGGAGGCAATCAGGCGACCGCGGTCATCAATCGTGAGCGCCACCCACGAACCTTGAAATTTGGGAACTTCGTAGACCCGCTCGAGTTTAAAACCTGGAAGCAATTGGTAGTCAGCGGAAACATCTTCAGCGGTTTGCAGTCCGATTTCAGCATATCCGGCAAAAATATCTCCCCACGGCCCGCTTCCCATTTCCCCCACTGACACAACCTTTTGCCAGTCGGAATCGTCGGTGTCACTTGCGGACCATTCCCAGTTTTCGTCCGAAACGATGATCTTCCGGCCACCATCCTCGAGATAAAGTTCGAGTTTAAAAACAAATCCGGCAGGTCCGCTTTCGTTTTGTGCACGGACAGCAATCTGGAAGTCGTCGCCGTTTTGAAAAAGGCCGCTGACATCGAAAAACGAAGGTGTTTTCCAATCGGAACTCTCTCCGACTTTGTTCCCGTTGATCGATAATTCGAAGAAATCGTCGCCGCTCGCGAGAAGGGTCGCACCGAGAATTTTTTCCGGGACGGTGACTGTGCGGCGGAGGTAAATTTGTTCATTGGTTTTCGCACTTTCCCGGCTCCAGATCCACTCGGGAATCGGTGCTGCAGAGGCTTCTTCGCGAAGTGCGGGAGTTTCTTCGTTTCCCGAAATTTTTCGGAGAACGATATCCTTGAACTCCGCTTTCATCGGCGCTCCTGCGTGGAGTTGAAGACCGATCGCGCCCTTGCGGGAGAACTTGCCGACTTCATGGTCAACAATTTTAGTGGCGAGCGAGCCGTTGAGCCAGTGGGTAACGGTATCTCCTTTGGCGACGATCCGGTAATCGTTCCATTCGGTTAAATCAATTTCCGGGATTCCGTCGCTGAGTTTTTC
>DATGSL010000343.1:0-10601 GCA_035302665.1 Opitutales bacterium
AGCGGCCGGTAAAAATTTCGGCATCGGCAATCGGTGCAAAAAGCGTTCGGCTTCCTTTTGTCGAATCGCGATCGAGCCGAAAATCGAGTCGGAGCGGTTCCCTCGCATTTCCGATTTGAAGATTTTGAATGAATGAAAAGGCACCTTCTTTGCCCATATCATCCTCAGCTGTTTCCGGGAGCTGGAAGGTCACTCCGGGATTGACGAGCGTGCCGCGAAAAGGGCGGAGGGATGTGCCTTCGACTTTCAGATTGGATTCGCGGTCGGTGTCGCCGTGGAGCAGATAATCGTGACGATTCCCGCCTTTGACCTCAAAAACATCGAGTAGATAGGCATTGTCGGCGTTGTTTCCGATCAATATTAAAGTCCGTCGATATTTTTCGGTGATGCCCGGGTAGGCTGAATCACTTTCGGCAGCGACCAGGTGAAAATGCTCATTGTCGGTGGCGAAAGCGACGACCGTCTGATTGCCGGGATTTTCGGCCAGCGCTTGTTCCTGGCCATTCACGACCACGATGTTGTGAGACATTGTCGACGTGGCCCAGGCTTCGCGAAAACGTGTATTGGTGGCGCCGATGTCAGCGAGAATTTCCCGGTTGTTGCTGAAGAGTCCGATTGAAAGTGCGCTTCGGTGTTTATCTTCGATGCCCCAAGTGAAATCGAGCCAAGAGAGAAGTTGTTGATTGCCTGCTCCTGTGCCGAGAATTGCCAGCCCGAGACCGGGAAGCAAGAATGATTCGGAGGATCGTCGCGGAGAAGCTTTCTCCTCGTCGACCTGAGGAGGAACAGCCCAGGTGCGATTGAGCGGAATCAGGCGTCCGTCCGGGAGTCTGACATTGTCCAAAGCTTCGAGTGCGAGTTGGTAAAGTGGAAATTCACGCGGCAGATCGAGATCGTCAAAACGAACGGAATCCCTGGAAGGAAAATTTTCGGGATCGGAATAGCCGGCCGCAATTTCCCGAACAGCCGAAAGCTCTTTAAGAATATTTAAATGAGCGGAAGGGGAGGTTTCATGCCAAAATCCATCGTAAAGGAAACGGTTTTCGAGCATGTCGCGAAACCGGTCGATTCCGCTGTGAACCCATTCGGGCTTATCGAGCAATCGGCCGGCATGGATCGCATCTTTCCAGATTCTCGGTGAAACCGCCGTCAGCGGATCGTCGAAAGTAAGGATAAAATTGACGAGGTAGGTGATCAGGTTGTTCTCGATCGATCTCCGGGTATCTGTCGGCTCGAAATCTTCCCAACCATTCCAATCGTAAAGAGCATCGTAGGCTTCGATAAACTGGCCGAGAACATCGTGTTCCGTCCAGAGAGGCCAAACCGACGGAAGATAGAGCCGCGAGCCCCGCACACGGTCATCCGTCGCGGCGTGAAATTGTTTTTGATGGAAAGGAATATCAAGAGCAAAAGCATAATGTGGAGTCACTTCCGAAAACCGATGGAGCAAAATCGCCGCTGGCTTCGCATAGATTTCTTCACCGGTTTCTGCAAAAAGGCAGGCGAGGTATTCGATCTGTTTTCCAAGATAAAGCCGCGTCAGATAATCGGCGTGTGCGCGAAAAAAATACCGATAACCGCTGGAATCTTCCCAATAAAAAAATTGTTCGGTTCCACGAGCGGTTCTCACAGATGTGCTCTTGTTGTCGGGATATTTGGAATTATCCGGATAAACTTCGCCGCAGATTTCGCAGCGGAGAATGCCCGGTTCCTGCGGCGACCATTCGAAGCGGCCGCGGTCTTCGAAACCGCGATGACAATTCGGACAAGCTGTGTGCCAGACTCCGTAAGATTGCGTCGGCACCAAATTGCGAAGCTCGTTATCGGAGAGTGAGAGGATAAAGGCGACCTCTTCCTGCAAGGTTTCGATCGGTTGGTCGCAGAAGGGCGCAACGATTTTTGCGGTGTTCGCCGTTACCGAAAGCCCGATCAGACCCGCACAAAGAAGAGCGAAACGAAGAATCCGTAATAAAATCGAAGATTCGATTGAATTCATTGTGTGAAAAAACGTTTCTATGTTTCAAAAAACAAAATCCGCGCGCCGATTGCGAAAATCGCGATATCGACGATCGCGTGGCTGACAAAACCGGGCCAGATCGAGCGGTATTTTAAGTAAAGTCCTGACCAGATACAGCCGCCGACAAAGACCCCGAACGCGGCGAGGAATGTTGGCAATGGATCGAATTGCGCAAGAAGTGCGATGATGTGGTGAAGTGTAAAGAACAAAGCGCTGAGGATCACCGCGCCGATTCCCGCTTTCCCCAATAAATCCGTCGATTTCCTGAAGACAAACCAGCGCCAAACATATTCCTCCAAGATCGCATTTATCGTGAATATATAGACAGCAAAAAGCGCGTAATGAAGCGGCGTCCCAATCCCGGCGGCAAGAATCGCTTCTCTAACGATCTCGCGGTCGATCCAGTGGCGGCCGACAACGATCCAGATAATAAGAATTCCGGTCGAAATCAGAAGGCCGCTGATGATTCCGGCTGCCCATCCTCCGCGTCGCGCCGGTGAAAAACTTGGACGGGCGCGATCGACGAAAAAAAGCCAGAAAAGTGGAAGAACGAGGATCCAGATTTTCCCAGCGACATAGATGGTCTGTCCGAAAAAGGTTCCGCGGGTTTCCGTTGAATAAAGTCCGAACCACGTTCCGATAAAGGGTGCAGGAACGAGAAGTAAAAGAGCGAAAAACGCCTTCGTTCGTGTCGATATTCCGGAATCGGTTGCTGTTGTGATCTCCATTATAAGTGGATGGCTCGTTCAATTACTATCACCTATCCAGCAACTTCTGCCGGAAAAAGTACAGCTGCCTGCCAGGGAAAGCCAAAGGCCGAACGATTCGGGTGAATCGGGCTTTCAGCGCTGATTCCTGTGGGATTCAAGCTCCTGAGGCGTTAACCTTTGCCCCAGACTGGTTTGAAATGCGCGGAGATGTGATTCCGTTGGAGAAGTTTTTTAAAATCAGAAATTGTAGCGCAGGCCGACCGAAACGGCATGTTGGCGCTGCACGCTGAAATCGTAGTCTCCGAAGATCGAAACCTGCTCCCAGCCGCCCGGTTGAACCATCACACCGACACCGGCTTCGAATTCTGTTCGATTGAATTCTGCTCCGGTTGTTGAAAACCGACCTCCGTTCGTATCATTGGCAAAGCTTGCAGAGAATCGGGCGTCGCGATCGAGGAATTCGTTGCTGAGGCGGAAGCGGAGTTCCGGAACGACGGAGCCGCCGCCACCGGTCAGGTGCTCCGCGAGAATTCGAACTCCAATAAATGGCCGGAACGAGGAAAAATCGGTGCTCGATGCCGAAAGACCCCAGGCACCGCTCTCCCTGAAACTTTCCTGACGGAAATGAGAGAATTCGATCCCTGCCATCGGAAGAATCAAGACGCCTTCTTCTTGAAGAACCATCGTTACCTGTGCCGAGCCGAAGATTTCGTGGGCTCCGTAGCTAGCCGTTGAAGTTCTGTCGCCCGGCACGATGCGGCGGCGACTGTCGAGATCGTGATATCCGTATCCGAGGGTCGCATCGTAGAGGAAACCGTGCTCATGCTTGCTTGCATAAAGAAGAACCTGATAAACGTTGCCTTCGATTTTATCGGGGCCGTAGGAAACCTTGGTATCGCCGAGCGCAACGGCAACTCCGAGACGGGCGTCCTGAGTCCAAACGGTATCGTATCCGGCGACGACTCCGTGGAGACGGTAATCGACATCTCCGCCATCGTTGGGACGCTCAAGGTCGCCCCAGATACTCAGCGTCCGCGCCCATAGATTCTGCTCCCGTTCGCGGATTTCGTCAAAAGAAGTTCCAGGCGGCGGCGCGAAACGGTCGTCGTAGAGGCTCGGCCGGTATTGGATCGTGTTGATGACGGTCTGGCGAACGCTTCGATTGATGCTCGAGTGTGCTGCCGTGCCGGAGGCGAGGATTTCGCCGTTCATCGATTGCGCGAGAGCTCCGAAGTTTTGCACGTTACCGATTTCGGCAAACTCACGATAGGCGGCCTCGAAATCGCTGCCTGCGACCGGTTCCGCATCGGCGAGGACACGCGCGAGCGAGCGTTCGCTGGAAGTTTCGCCTGCCTCGCGGATTGCGTCTCGATTGATGGCTTTTGTGGCTTTGATGGAGGAATCATCCGAGTCGATGATCAAGCCAAAATAGGAGTTTTCTCCTTCAAATTCTCCGGTTAAGGTATCGCCCGACAAGAGGTTATAGGTTTCCTCCCATTCCATGTCTTCGCCGAGAATCAGCAGGAGCTGTGGGGCAGGTCGATCTCCGTTTTCCGGGTCCTGTGAACCGATCGTGATGTCTCCTGTCGCTTCGAGCGATGTTTCGCCGACGATAACGTAAAGATAGGATCCGTCCTCAAATGTAACATCTCCTACGACTTCCAGTATCCCGCCTTCTTCGGGAGCGATAAACTCAAACGAGGCGTCCGGATCGTCGTCTCGGTGAAGTGTGCCGACCCAAACCTCGCCGGAGACGTCGAGGTTTCCGGTAATTACGCCACTTGAAATCAACCTCCCGTGTTCGTTGACTGTTACGTCTGATATCAACCGATCGGTTGTCCAGAGATCTCCCGACTCAATCAGGGTTCCATCCAGATAGGTCTGATCGTTCTTAAGTCTCCAGATCGTTCCAGGAATTTGGTGAGGAAGAAGGGAATTGGCTGCATCGACGTGCAATTTCGAAAAGTTCTCAAACTCGCCGGAATATTCACCATACCCTTGAGAAAATGTACCGTCATCGATCAGCTCGAGTGTCTTTTCGCCGCCACTGCCGGCGTTGACGTTTCCGTCGAACTCGGCAGTTGGGTCAATGGTCAACGTGGCGTCGCCTTCGCCAAGAAAAACATCACCGATGATGGAACCGGTGTTTTTGAGGCTGCCGCCGTTCTCCAGATGGACAGCCATGCCGCCTTCGGCCGAGATCGTGCCGCTGTTCGTGATGTTGCCTTTGCCGTTTTGAACGTGAATTCCGGTGGCATTTGCGACGTCGGCGGTTTCGATTTCTTCCTCATCCTCATCGCTTAAAATAATCCCACCGGCTTCGATTGTTCCGCTGTTGGAAAGTTTGAGATGGCCGTCGCTGTAGATCGCGGTGACATTTCCTCCGTCGCCTGCGCGGGCGGCGATCGTTCCGTGATTATTAACGCTCGCGCTGAACGGCTCCGGCTCTTCTTCGCCATTGCCGTTTTCCCCGTCGTCGCCATTCTCACCGTCACCGTTGTCGCCGTTTGGGTTTTCGTCGGGCAGGACCGGAATTTCCTCCGGAAGGGCGATTGTTATTCCTGAAGCTGTACCATTCTCTCCTGCGCGGGCGGCGATGGTTCCGTAATTGGTGATGGTTAAACGGCGTGGGTCTGGCTCGTTTTGATCGCCGTTTTCGTTTTCATCATTGTCGCCGTTATCGTTTTCGTCCGGTTGAACCGGGGTTTTGTCCGCCAAGGCGATGGAGATTCCGGTTGCGGTGCCGCTGCCGTCGTGTTGGGCGAGAATTTCCGCATCGGCTTGATTGGTGATGTCGCCGCCATTTTGCGCGATGATCCCGGCTGCTTCCGCTTGAGGAAAACCGTCTGTCACAATGGCTTCGATCCGCCCGCTGTTCTCCAAACCCAAGTCGCCTTCGCTTAGGATAGCGGTGGCAGTGGCATTTGCATCGTCGGCAGCCGTGCCGGTCGCGTCGATTTTCGCCCGGATGATACCTTCTGCGCGGTTGTAGATAACCGCGCCGCCGTCGGCGCGCACACCGGTGACTTTGAGCGAATTACCATCGGCCCATTCGTCGATATTGCCATTGAAAACAGCTTCGATGGTTTCGTGGTTGTCGAGCCACTCCATTTCTTCGAGATGGACTCCGGTCACGCGGAGATGGTTTCCACTGCCGCTCATTTCGAGGTTTCCGCTCCATTCGGCGGAAATAGTTCCTTCGTTTTCAAGAAGGAGGGGAGTGTCGCTTTCGTCTTTTTCGCGCGCGCCGAGATAAAGTCCGGTAAGGGAGGCGGAAATATTAGAGCCATCGATCACAAAGTTGTGAAGAGCGGTGGCACGAATCTCGCCCTTGTTGGTTGCATGGGCGGTCCAGCTTTCGATGAAAATACTTGAGAATGATCCGTTTTCACCATCGGTCGAAAGGGAAAGATCGGCATCGCTTTCCCAGATTATTTCGCCGGTTTCTTCGTTGGTAAAGGTGCCTTCGGAAAGGTGAACCGTCGCCTCGGCGTTTCCTCTCTGGCGCAAAAGTCCGCTGTTCTTAATCGCCCAGTTTTCGCCGTCGCCGCGGATGGCGGCTTCGTTCGCAACGTCGATGCTGCCGTCTTCGGTGATGTCGACGGTGACGTGTCCAATTCCCGGATCGCCGTGAACCGGAGGCGAGTCGATGTCGGCGATATCGATAGTTGTGCCTTCCTTGGGTGAGCTTGCTGTTTGGGCCGACAACGACAAGGTCGGCGCGAGGAGAAGTGTCAGCCAAGCATTGAGGTTGCGGGGAAAAGGTAGGAAACGTCGTGACATAAAAGTTTTTCGATTTGGCCTTCGATGTGAAACGCAAGGCCCGGTTGTGAAGATTTTTTCTGTCCAGAGAACGCAGGAAATCGAGAGGAGAGTCAAGGATTTCCGCGTATCCAAAGAAGGAGAAACAGCCGATCGAATTTTTAGTAAAGTCCGACGATATGGCCTTGGAAAAGCTTGATGAGGATCACGCCGAGATTGCTCGCGAAATGGGCTGCGATACATGGAAGAAGGGAATGACGGGGATTCACCGGGAGAAAGCGGATTGTGTAAAACCAGAGGGAATTGATGAAGACGATGGAAGTGCTGAACCAGGCTTTGCCGGAAAAGTTAAAAACGAGGCCATCGTCCTGCCATTCCCAGAGGAACGGATGGAAGAGTGCAAAAAGAATTGAAAAGAGGAAAATGCTTCCGATCAACGCGGCCCGCCCTTTTTTTGTAACGACAAGAAATCCCCGAAAAATCAGCTCCTCGACAAAGGCGGCTGCGAGAGTGAAGAGGCCGAAGAGAACGGTCATATCCGATTGTTCTTCGACAAAACCAAACGCGTATTCTCCGACTGTTTCTCCGGCGAGAATGATCAGGGCTCCGAGAATTCCGAGAATGATCGCAGTTTTCGATGCTGGAGTCGCGCCGGGAAAGGCGTTGGGGTTCGGGGTGCCGCGTCGTTCCATTTTCAGGTCGCCGAGCCAGAGTTTAAAAAAATAAGCGGTGGCGACCAGGCCGATCAGAATAATGAGAGGATTGTCCGACATAGGTGGTTAAAAGAGTGAGAAGTTGGATCAGTAATCGTTTGCAGGATATCGATTCGGGAGGTACAAAATTTTGGATGAAAAATCGAAATTGCTATCGGGGACTTCCTCGCTAAGGATCATCCGTTTGAAAAACACGGAAAAATCTTCGATAATAAAACAGGATGCTTGCAAGCAGTAAAACGGCGTGGAAAGAGGCAAAAGGCGATTTGACATCGTTGCAATCGATGGTCGGTCCTCATCTGCAGGCCTTGGAAAAATTTCTGGCGCGGGAGGCGGAGGAGTTTGAGCCTGAAATCCGGGAGCTGGTGGAGTATTGCCTGCAAGCCGGCGGCAAACGGATTCGTGCGTCGCTCGCTTTTCTGGGCGGGTGGCGCGAGTTTGATCAGGTTCAGGACGAACTGGTGCGGCTCGCGGCGGTTGTCGAATTGGTCCATCTCGCGACTCTGGTTCACGACGATATTCTCGATTCGGCCGATACCCGTCACAACCGGATCACGGCTGCGCGCAAATTCGGCTCATCGACAGCGGTATTGCTCGGCGATGCGCTTTTTGCGCAGGCGGTCCATCTCTCGACGCGCTTCGATACGCCGGAGGTCTGTCGCCAGGTTGCGCTCGCGACGCGACGGGTCTGTGTCGGCGAAATCACCCAGACTCTCCGCAGTGAGAGCAAAACTCTCGGTATCCAGGAATATTATCGGATCATCGATTTAAAAACGGCCGAACTTTTTGCTGTTTCCTGCCGCCTCGGCGCTTTGCTTGCCGGATATCCAGAAGAATATGTTACGGCTGTCTCTGAATTCGGGCGGCGTCTCGGAATTGGTTATCAAATTTACGATGATCTGGTCGACTTTTTTGGAAAAGAGGAAAAAGCCGGGAAGACTCTCGGGACCGATCTTCAGAGCGGAAAACTGACGCTGCCTCTGATTTTATTGAGTGAAAAACTCGATGAGGACGGCCGGAAGGAACTTTATGAGGACTTGAGGAAGGGTGATGAGACGAAAATCGCCGTTCGGACCGCTGAAATGGTCGAGCGAGGGGTTTTCGATGCGGTCGTCGCTGCAATTACCGAGGAGACCGATATGGCGGCTGCGGCGCTTGAGCCTTTTCTTAATGAACCGCCATCGCGTCCGTTGCTTCAACTTATTGACCGTTTGCGCGCGCAGATCCAAGCGCTTCGCTCGGATGGCGGTCTTTAGTCAGGTCAGAAGAATTTGTTTCTTAAGTAAAGCCATGGGTTGCGGTCTGTCAGAACGGACGCGGTCGAACCTGCTCTAAATCAGCCGAGCGGCCGCTTCGGGTCGGTATGATGGAGAAGGGCTGGTTGCGAAGGGCGATCTCCGATTTCATTTAGGCCGAAGGCATGGATACAACTTCCACCCTGTATGGAAAAGGTGATAACCGCTAGGCGCCCGATTTTCCTTTTCCCTTGCTTCAGGGCGACGATTGGCAAATTGTAAAATGTTTTTATGATCGACACCAAGTTGTTGAGGGAAAACCCCGAGCAGGTCCGGGAAGCGATCCAAGCAAAAGGCGACGATTGCGATCTCGATGCAGTCCTCGAGACCGATTTTATTTGGCGCACGCGTCTCGCGGAGGTCGAGCGTCTGCGCGCCGATCAGAAGGCGGCGAACAAGGAAATGGCTGCTCTTCAGAAAGGATCGCCTGAATTCCTGGCGAAGGTGAAGGAGATGCAGGCCTTTGCCGCAGAGGTGAAGGAAAAAGAGGCGGAGCTTCGGCAGGTGGAGGAACGTTGGAAGCAGATGATGCTGACGATCCCGAATATTCCGCACGAATCGGTCCCGGTCGCGCCCGATCCGGAGGGAAATGTGGTTCACTCGACTTGGGGAGATCCCGACGCGGTTTCGCCTCACGCGGTGGCGCATTTTGATCTTCCTTGGTTTTCGGAATCTTTTGATTTTGCGCGCGGTGCGAAAGTAACCGGGGCAGGGTTTCCTTTTTATGTCGGCGACGGCGCGCGATTGGTCCGTTCGCTGGTGTCATTTTTTCTCGATGAAGCAACGGCTCTCGGCTACCGCGAGGTGCTTCCGCCGCTTTTTGTCAACGAAGCGAGTGCAACGGCGACTGGCCAGCTTCCGGACAAAGAAGGGCAGATGTACGAAACGATTACCGGTCCTCTTTTTGCGATACCGACATCGGAGGTTCCAGTTACCAATTTTTTCCGTGACGAGATTCTTTCGGAAAAGGATCTTCCGCAAAAATTTTGTGCTTATTCGCCCTGTTTTCGACGCGAGGCGGGAAGTTATGGAAAAGATGTCCGCGGGCTGAATCGGCTCCATCAATTCGACAAAGTTGAGTTGGTGAAATGGGTTCATCCGGAGAAAAGTTATGAGGAGCTAGAATTGCTTCGTGAAGATGCCGAAAATTTGCTGAAGAAGCTCGAGCTACCTTATCGCGTGTTGTTGATGTGCACCGGTGATCTCGGTTTCACGCCGGCCAAGAAATACGATCTTGAAGTTTGGGCGGGCGGTCAGAAACGCTGGCTCGAAGTGTCGAGTTGCAGCAATTTCGAAGCTTTTCAGGCGCGACGCGCGGGAATTCGGTTCCGCGACGCCGAGGGCAAAGTCGAACCGCTTCACACGCTCAACGGTTCCGGATTGGCCATTCCGCGCGTGTTGGCGGCGATTTTGGAAAATAATGTTCAGGCTGACGGAAGTGTGAGAATCCCGAAAATCCTTCAGGAGCGTTTCGGTGCCGAATCGATGGGCGCGGTCGACAGCTGAGTTTTTGAAGGAAAGATTCGCGGCCGTGCAGGGAATCGTGCGGAGTTGCGAAATTCACGATGGGAGGCGAAACGGCAGGGAACTGGCGGGAGCGGGCGGAAACGCTCGGAAGGCATTTTCCGCTCTCCGATTTTCATCCGGCGGTTCTGGATTGGATTGAGAATCATTCGGAGTCTGGACGGCCTGTCGGAATCGCCGTTTCCGGAGGGGCCGATTCGCTTTGTCTGTTGCTGCTTCTTTGGCGGCATTTGCCGGAGTGGCGGGAGCGGTTTCATGTTCTCCATTTCGATCATCAGCTGCGGGGAGAGGAGTCGCGCGCCGATCGCGATTTTGTGAAAAAAGTGGCAGAATCTCTCGATCTTCCGGTTTCGATTGGCGAATGGAAGCGGAAGAGAGGGGAACGGGTCAGCGAAGAGAGCGCGAGGCTGGCGAGGCTCGATTTTTTTTACGAACGCTTAAGATCGATCGGCGACCGATCTCCGGCGATTTTCTTTGGGCATCAGCGCGACGACATTGTGGAAAATTTGCTGATGCGTTTGTCCCGGGGAAGTGGGAGCGGCGGGCTTTCCGGGCCCCGTCCGGTGCAGTTTTTTTCCGA
>DATGSL010000344.1:0-4264 GCA_035302665.1 Opitutales bacterium
GACTTTGTTATGGATGATGTTGGCGGTTACAGCGACGAGCAGATCGGAGCCGCGGCGCGTGTCGTTCATCAAGGTTGTGGAGCAGCCGTTCGGGAACACTTTGCGATTGCTCCGGTTCATTCCGGGAACGAAGGGGAATCGGTGACGTTGGAAAGTGGTTACAATGCATCTGAATTTCGCGCAGTCGGAAAGCTCGCCGGTTCTCCTCCTTTTCACGGAACGCTTCTTCATAAAGGTTGGAAGGCGGAGAAAGTCGATCTTCCGCGACTGGTTGAAAAGCCGAGTGGCAGCGGTGGATCGTTTGTGATCGCTCCGGCCGAAGTTGAAGTGAAGTCGTAATGAGCCAGACGCACACGCTCGGAATCGATCTCGGCACTTCGAACTGCGCGCTTGCACTGGCACAGGCTGATTCGGCCGATGTGCGGATTGTGCCGGTTACGCAGATTCTCGGTGCAGGGAAAATTGGCGAACGGGATCTGTTGCCGTCGGCACTTTATCTTCCGAATCCGGATGAATTTAGCCGCGGCAGCCTGAGTCTTCCGTGGTCGGACGGGGAAAATCAGGTGGTCGGCACGTTTGCCCGCGATCACGGAGCTTTGGTGCCCGATCGGTTGATTTTATCGGCGAAGAGTTGGCTTTGTCAGAGTCACGTTGATCGGAAAGCGCCGATCCTTCCGTGGAAATCGGATCTTCCGGAAGGAAAACTTTCGCCGGTCGAGGTTTCGCAGCGATTTCTCGATCATCTCCGTCAGAGTTTTTCGCAGGCTGAAGCCGGGAATCCTGCGCTCGGAGATTGTGAAATTGTTTTAACCGTGCCGGCTTCATTTGACGAAGTTGCGCGTGGATTGACGAGGGAAGCAGCAACTGCGGCCGGTTTTTCGAAGGCAACTTTGCTTGAGGAACCGTTGGCGGCTTTTTACGCGTGGCTCGGGGAAACCGGTGATGGCTGGCGCGAACAAATTTCGCCTGGCGACGTTGTGCTGGTCTGCGATGTCGGCGGCGGAACGGCTGATTTCAGTTTGATTGCTGTCGGGGAAAGAGATGGAAATCTGGAGCTGAACCGGATCAGCGTCGGCGATCATATTTTGCTCGGCGGGGATAATCTCGATCTTGCGCTCGCGTATACGGTGCGTGCGGCGCTTGAGGCTCAGGGAACGGCGATCGACGATTGGCAGTTTCTTGCGCTGATTCACGGCTGTCGAAAAGGGAAGGAGACGCTTCTTGCGGATCCTGAGATGGATTCGATGCCGATTTCGCTGCCGACCCGCGGTTCGAGTCTTTTTGCAAAAACGGTTTCGGCGGAACTGACACAGGAGCAGGTTCGGGAAGTTGTTCTCGACGGCTTTCTTCCGTTGACGTCGATTGAGGATCATCCGGCAGCGCGACGTTCGGCTGGATTGCAAGAATTTGGACTCGCTTATGCGAGCGATCCGGTGATCAGCAAACATCTCGCGCGTTTCCTTTGTCGGAGTCTGGAAAATGTGAGGGCAAACGATCAGCTTTCGGCGATTGTTCCGGAGGAGTCGCGTGCGGAAACCTTTTTGCGGCCGACGGCGGTTCTATTTAACGGCGGCGTTTTCAATGCACCGGCTCTTCGGAACCGCGTTTTGGAGCTTTTGCGAAGTTGGGGAAGTGATGCCAAAGAACTGACCGGACTCAGCCTCGATCTCGCGGTCGCACGTGGCGCGGCTCATTATGGAAAAATTGCTTTGACCGGTGAAGGTATCCGGATCCGGGCAGGAGCAGCCCGTTCGTATTATCTCGGGCTGGAATCGTCGATGCCCGCTGTTCCTGGATTCACGCCGTCGGTGCAAGCGGTTTGTGTAGTTCCGCAGGGAATGGAAGAGGGAAGCGGGAAAAAGCTCGAAGGTCGACAATTTGGGCTGGTGACCGGAGAACCGGTGACCTTTCGCTTTTTCAGTGCTTCGACGCGCGCGGGAGATGACGTCGGCACGCTGGTGCGGGATGCGGAAAAAGAACTGATTGAAACGGCGAATCTCGAGGTGACGCTCGAAGCCATCGATGGACAGGAGGAAGGCGACGTCGTGCCGGTTCAATTGCATTCGTTTCTTAATGAACTCGGAGCACTCGAGCTCTGGATGCGCCATGAACCGACGGGGAAGGACTGGAAACTCGAATTTAATGTGCGGGGAACCGACTGAGATCGATCGATGCGGAACGAAAATACCCGATTTTAAACGATGCCTCGGTTCAGCATAGGAATTGATCTCGGCACGAGCAATTGTGCGCTTTCGTGGATCGATCTTCAGGAGGGTGGAAAACCGCAGATGTTGGCGGTTCGCCAATTGGAAACTCTTAACAGCGTTGTCGAGGAACCGATTCTTCCGTCTTTTCTTTATTTTCCGACGGAGGAGGAGCTGAAACTCTTGCCGGAAGGCGGAACTTTTGATCTTGGGCAAAAACCGAAAGTGATCGGACGTTTTGCGCGACGTCAATCGGCCGGCTTGCCCGGACGTGTGGTTCATTCGGCAAAATCGTGGCTCTGTCATGGTGGAATCGATCGCGAAGGGGAAATTCTTCCGTGGCAATCGGAGGAGATTCCGCCGCGCGAACGTCTTTCGCCGGTCGCAGTGAGTGCGCATTATCTCGGACTTTTGCGGGCGGTCTGGAACGAATCGTTTGGAAAGGAAGCGCCCTTTGAGAATCAGGATCTGGTCGTAACCGTTCCGGCGTCGTTCGATGAGGCGGCGCAACGGTTGACGCTGGAAGCGGCGCAGGCAGCCGGATTTCCGCCAAATGTCCGATTGCTCGAGGAGCCGCAGGCGGCCTTTTACAATTGGCTGAATCGACATGATCAAGGCCGGGAACTGGTTCGTGTTTTGCCGGCACTCCGCGAGCGTGAGCAGATTGTTTTGATCTGTGATATCGGCGGCGGGACTTCCGATTTCAGTCTTTTTGCGATTGCGCCGGTCGAGTCGGAAGAGCGTGTTCCGGCGGTTCGTCGGATCGAGGTGAGCGATCATCTGCTTCTGGGCGGAGACAATATCGATCTCGCTCTGGCACATACACTTGAAAAGCAGCTCGCTCCCGAGGGGAAACGTCTGGCAGCGAGTCAGTGGGCTTTTCTTTTGGCCGAAGTGCGGGAATTGAAGGAAAAAGTTCTTTCTGCGGAAAAGGGAAGTGCCGACGAAAAGTTCTCGGTTTCAATTCCCGGTTCCGGATCGAGTCTCTTTGCGTCGGCACGAACTGCCACGATCGATCGTGGAGAAATCGAGAAACGGATTCTCGACGGCTTCTTCCCTTCCTGTAAAGGCGACGAACGTCGGGGAAAACCGTCTTCGGGCTTAAAGGAAATCGGATTGCCGTATGCCTCCGACCCGGCGGTAACCCGTCATTTGGCCGCGTTTTTGCGGGAACGCAAAATCGATGCGGTCTTTTTTACCGGAGGAACGGTAAAACCGCCGTCGATTCGCGAGCAACTGTTAACGACTCTCCAATCGTGGCAGCCCGATCGGCCGATTGCCGCGCTTGTGAACGATGATCTCGATTTGGCGGTCGCGCGGGGGGCGGCCTGTTACGGGGAAATTTTGCATCAGCCTTTTGGGCGGATTACCGGTGGCTATCCGCATTCGCTTTATCTGGAAATTCAAACGAAAGGAAAAAAGCAAAAACCGCGTTTGGTTTGCATCTTGCCGAAAGGATTTGAGGAAGAACGGCCGGTCCGGATCGATCAGTTGAATTTGGAATTGCTCGTTGGAAAACCGGTGCGCTTTCAGCCCTATTTTTCGACTTTTCGGGAAAAAGATCAACCGGGCGATGTTGTTGAACTCGATCTGGATTATTTTCGGCCGTTGCCACCTCTTCAGACGGGAATCGCTCTTCAGGAGGGATTGGTGCGACCGGCGACGGGACGGCTTCCGGTGGCGTTGGAAACGCGCTTGAACGAACTCGGATTGCTGCAGGTGACGGCGCTTCATGTGACGGATGAAGGGCAGGAATTTCGTTGGGATCTCGATTTTAATTTGCGGAAAAGTGACGACGAAGCCGAAAGTGAGGATGATGAGCCCGCATCTGCAGATCCCGGAGTGACGGAGAAGCAGCTTGCTGCGGGAATTGCGCAAATCGAAGCGATTTATTCGAGAGGTAAATCAAAGGAAGAAAAACCACGCCGTTTGGTTCGCGAATTGGAGGAGGTTTTTGGTCAGAAAAGGCGGGATTGGAATCTGGTTTTGTTGCGCTCTCTCTGGCCGCCGTTGCAGCAGGGAATGACCTTGAAAAGCCGATCGGTCGATCACGAGGCGAC
>DATGSL010000345.1:0-3086 GCA_035302665.1 Opitutales bacterium
TCTGATTTAAAATCTAAAATTCCCTGACACATTTCTCGTACAAATTGCGGAGTCGGCCAGCCGGATCGTATTTTGCCTTCAGCCGATCGTATTCCGGACGATTGTAAATCTCCCAGAATTCGTCCTCTGAAAAATAAGAACTCGAATAAAGCGATTTCTTTCCGTCGAGTTCGATCACTTTTTTCTCGATCAACCGATTATGAAAACCGGGCGGCTCATTCGTCGGAACGGTTCCCCAAAATCCGAAATTGACATAGAGTAAATCGGGATCGGTTCGATAGAGAACATAGTCGTTTTCCCTCGACGGTGCCTTGGCCGGACAAAGCCAAACCGGACGCAGATCGATCCGTTGCTGAAAAAATTCGAGAAACTCCGTCGCTCGCTCTACCGGAACCTCGATATCCTGAATCACATCTTCGCGCGGCTGTTTCCGTTGCAACCAAGCCACCAAGCCAACCTTCAACGCCCATTGACGGAGTTTCCAGTAGGTCGTCGATCGCAAAAGACCCAACATTCCAAAAACGAAACGAATCGGCGCGATCTCCATCCCAAATGCGCGCGCGCACCAAAACCAGTCGGTATCCCACCGCCAAATATAATCGGCCGTCCGCAAATAATCGGTTTTTCGTTCCCGAATCGAACGGTAATATATCCGCATAAACCGATAATCGCTAACCTCCGGAGCCTCCTCCACAAATCGCCCGATCGTCAGATAAAGCTCATTCGGCGAAAAAACGACACCATCGACGAAATCCGCCCGCTCCCCCTCCTCGCTACAAATCGCATCCATCGCCTCAAAGCAAGCCTCGGCCGATTCAAAACGCCGATGTTCCAACTTCACAAACGGCGCCGCAGCCACGAGCGGAATCCGCACCCGCAAAATATATCCGAAAGTGCCATACGAACTCGGAATCCCAAAAAAGAGCTCGCGATGTTCATTGTCCGGATTGCAAGTAACAATCTCTCCCGAGGGCAATAGGATATCCATTTCCAAAATGCTCTCGTGAACAAATCCATACCGAAAAGAGGACGACTCAATTCCACCTCCGGAAATCGCGCCTCCAAGCGTAATCGATTTTAACTGCGGCACCACCGGCGGCAAAAATCCATGCCGAAGCGTTTCCCGGACCAAAGCCTCATACGTGATCCGCCCTTCGACATCGGCTATCCGCCGCTCCCGATCGATCGCGATCACCTGATCAAATCGCCCCAGATCGAGCTGCGAACGTTTCTTATTATCCACCGGACGAAAGAGATTCGACGTCCGTTTCCCAAGCGCGACGCCGCTTCCTGCCTTGATCTGCTCAATGATCAAGCGCGAAGCTTCCGCCTTCTTCGCCTCATAGTTTTCCCAAGCGACTGCGTTCGATTCTGCCATCAACGTTCTGGAATATATCCGTTTACATGTCCCTCTTTCGAAAAAACCAGCTGCCACAGTTGAAGCGAACGCGCTCGAAACGCTCCCGCACACGAAAGCAGATAATAGGTCCACATCCGGTCGAAACGGTCACCGAGCTGATCGGCCTTTTTGCGCAAAAGTTCCCGGTAATTTTCGTACCAAGCGAGCAATGTCCGGTCGTAGTCGGGCCCAATATTGTGCAAATCTTCCAAGACAAAAAGCCCTTGGGCGGCCTCCATCAGCTGCTTCAAGCACGGAAGGATCCCGCCCGGAAAAATATACTTCGTGATCCACGGATCCGAAACCTTCGCCGGCGTATTCCGCCCAATCGTATGCAAAAGCATCAAACCTCCCGGCTTCAAACAGCGCTCCTGCAACTCAAACCACGAGCGGTAGTTTTTGACCCCGACATGCTCGCACATCCCAATGCTGACAACCTTATCGAAGCTTCCGGTCGCCTCGCGGTAATCTTTTTCGATAATCTCCACCGGAAGGCCGCGCGTCCACTCCCGCGCATATTTTACCTGCTCCTTTGAGATATTGTAACTCGTTACATGGCATCCATATCGCTCTGCTGCAAAACGCGCAAATCCGCCCCAGCCACCGCCCATTTCCAAAACACGATCATCCGGCTTTAACTGAAGTTTCCGGCAAATCAGATCGAGTTTATCCTCCTGAGCCTCATCGAGATTTTTCGCCCGACGCCAATATCCGCACGTATATTGCATCGTCGGCCCGAGCATTTTTTCGTAAAAATCGTTCCCCAAATCGTAATGCAACTCGGCAACGCGCCTCGCTCGCCTCCTCGACTGCGGATTGAGAACCCGAGTCTGCAGCGCCGCCAACGCGACCCGCCACGGAGGAAACCGATTGGCGATCCCGGCTCGGAGAATTTTGTAAAAAAACGTATCAAGCGCCTCGCAATCCCACAACCGCTCCATAAAACTCTCACCGAGCGCCAGACTGCCCCCCGAAAGAACCCGCTCATAAAATTCCTCCCGATGAACGCGAAGATCCTCCGGCCGCCCGCCGTTCACCTCGATCCCCGCAGGGTGCAGCACTTTCTGAAATATTTCGGGGCTCATAACGAACTCATCCAAACTTGGATGTTCCATTCATACCAATCCGACAAATAAAAGCCAATCCTGAAAAAATCCACAAAACCGATCGCCCCCGGGAACGCCAATCTCCCGATTGGCAAAAAAACAGGCGAGAAAGCCTTCCTACCCCCTGCTTCCCCCGTTTCGTTCGGCTCGGCTTCGGAGATTGGGTCGGCGGCATCATTGGCGAGATGCCGGAGGACGCTTTTACGATTTCGTCGTCGAGTCCTGAGTTTTTTGTCGACTCTTTCAAAGCACCTTTTATCGCGGCACCTGATTCTCTATACGTAGATGTAGGCGGGTTTTCCGGACTTTCCGGCGTGGCGGCCACGGTGACCGTAAGCGGTAACGGGGTTCCCTTCTCTTACTTGGAACATTCTGATGACCGATGGGCTTTTCTGGGATCGCTTGACGGCGAGGCGCTCTATTTTCAGGAGGATTTCGGCGGTCTCGGAGTTTACAATTACGGGGAAGCGGTAGGAGTTATCTCGGTAATTCCGGAACCATCGATGATGGCTCTTCTACTGGGCGGATTGAGCGCACTCCTGGTTCTGGAACGACGCCGGAACTGAGGATCAGGAGATCGC
>DATGSL010000346.1:0-2218 GCA_035302665.1 Opitutales bacterium
CAGAAATCGCATCTGCACTCGAGGCCGCAAAGGATCATAAAAACATCCAGGGACAGGCAATTTACCGCGATTCGGTCGTAAAAGTTCTGCTTTTTCCTTTTGCCGCAGGCCAAACCCTCCACGAACACACGACGCCACACCAAGCGACCATGCATATCCTCAGCGGAAAAGGAACAGTCACCCTCGGCGCAGATAAAAAAGAGGTCGAAGCCGGCGCCTGGATGATGATGGCTCCAGGCCTGCCACACAGCGTTCATGCGGAGACCGAACTCGTCCTTCTCCTCCAGGTCTTCGTCGGAACCGGTTCGTAAACCATTTAGCAAATTTGCCGACGCGAAATAAGTTTTTCAATATTTTCAGCCGATGACGTCGCCGATATCCGCAGCTGAAAAAGAACGGATTTTATCCGTTTCTGATCTTTCCGTGCAGCGAGGTGGAACACAGATCCTTCGCAATGTTTCCTGGAACATTCACCGGGGCGAACATTGGGCGATCCTCGGCAGCAACGGCTCCGGAAAAACCTCCCTTCTCCTCGCGCTCACCGGTTACTTGATGCCGACCCGCGGCAAAATCGAGCTTTTGGGCGAACAATTTGGGCAATCCGATTGGCGCACGTTACGGGAACGCGTCGGCCTCGTGAGCGCTAGCATTCTTCAACGAATTCCAATTCATGAGCTCGCCCTTGATGCGGTCCTCAGCGGCCGGAAAGCACAACTCGGAAATTGGGGCGAAACGAGCACCGAAGAAATCGAGCAGGCGGAAAATCTGTTGGACCAGGTTCGCGCAAGCCACCTCGCCGATCGCCCATGGCGCGTTCTTTCTCAAGGAGAACGGCAGCGAATTCTGATTGCCCGCGCCTTGATGGCTGATCCGGCGCTTCTTATTCTCGACGAACCGTGCGCAGGACTCGATCCGGTCGCCCGCGAGCAATTTCTCCACTTTCTTCAGCAAATGGCGGAATCTCCGGACGCGCCGTCCCTGATTTTCGTGACCCATCATGTGGAGGAAATTATTCCCGCCATCTCCCATGTCCTTGCGATGCGGGCCGGTCGCACTTTCGCCGCAGGCGAGAAAGAGAAAGATCTTCAAACCGACACCCTCTCTTCCGCCTTTAATGCCGAAGTCACCCTCACCTCACGCAACGGTAAATATCAACTGCAAGTCTCCCCGGACGCCCATACCCTTCTTTAAAAGCCTTTCGGTCAGGTCTTTTAAAAAACCGGCAACAAGCTGAAAATACACCTGCACCACACGCACTGAAGGTTCAACTTCACACAACTCTGGCGCCAGACCCAGGTTTCCGATCGCACAAAGAAACACCGGCGCCACAAGATTCCTTTTTCCTGCCCGGCAAACGCTTTCCGTTTAATTTCTTGAAACTTCAACTCAGCCTGATCAGATTATTTTCAAAAGGCAATCCCTCTCCCAATCGGAACCTATTGAATAACAGAAGATTAAAAACCTTCGTCGTTGCTGAATCTTTCAGATTAAATCCAACTCCTCTTTTTTAGAAACGTATTCCAAAGCATGATAAATCGACGACTCTCCCTGATTTTTTGGACGATCCTCTTTTTTCTTACAGCCTCGCTCCATTTAGCTGCTGAAAAGGAAGAGAAGATCCTCTTCAACGGCCAAAATCTGGAAGGATGGATCGGAGATGAACGGCTTTGGCGGGTTGAAAATGGTATTTTGATCGGCGAAACCGATGACGGCGAACGGCAGATTCCACGTAATTCGTTTCTGATCTTGGAAAAAGATGAACCCGCCGACTTCGAACTGAGTCTCAAGGTCCGCATCACAGGTAACAACAATTCGGGAATCCAGTATCGAAGCCGGATCGTCGATCGCGAAAATTACGCTCTCCACGGCTACCAGATGGACATTCATCCGCGCCAGGAATACAACGGAATGCTCTACGAGGAGGGCGGTCGCGGCATCGTTTCTCTGCGCGGCGAATCGGTTTCCATAGCCAAAGATGGTCAACGAACGGTTGAGAAACTCGGCGACGGAATCCCGGAAACCGATTTAACCGAATGGAACGATTACCGGATCGTCGCCAGAGGAGATACCGTTACCCACTGGCTCAATGGCTCGCTCGCCGCTAAAATTGTTGACCATGAAGTCGGCAAGTTCTCCCGCAAGGGGGCGATCGGTCTTCAACTCCACGCAGGAGCCCCGATGAAAGCGGAGTTCAAGGATATCGTTCTCCGAAAAATTT
>DATGSL010000347.1:0-3555 GCA_035302665.1 Opitutales bacterium
GGTTGCGGAACATACTTTTGGTCTGTTGCTCGCGCTTTATCGGCATATCGTTACCGAGTGCAATTACGTTAAAAGCGGCAATTGGAAGCGCCTGACCGGGCACGAGATCGCTGGCAAGAAGTTGGCAATCATCGGGCTCGGCCGAATCGGAAAAGAAGTCGCGATTCGCGGACGGGCTTTCGGAATGGAGATTTCGGCGTTCGATGTTTACTGGGACGAGGCTTTTGCCGATTCGCATGGAGTGGAGCGCAAGCATTCGATCGCCGAGGCGCTGGCCGATGCCGATATTGTGAGTCTTCACACGAATTTGACCGATGAGACCCGCAATATGATCAATGCTGAGAGTATTGCGAAGATGAAGAAGGGTGTCGTGATTTTGAATTGTGCGCGCGGGGAGTTGGTCGATACGGCGGCGATGGTCGATGGTTTGAACAGCGGTCAAATCGGCGGTTATGGAGCCGATGTTCTTGAGGTGGAACCGCCTCCGGCCGATCATCCGCTTTTTAAGACGCCCAATACGGTTTTGACGCCGCACATCGGTTCCCGAACTTACGAAAGTGTGGTTCGTCAAGCGACGATGGCTACGCAGAATCTGATCAATCTCCTGAAAAACGAGCCGGCTGTGAATCAGGCGAACAAGTTTTAATCGGAACGTTTTTTCAACCATCAATCTATGGAAGATTCATTTTTTGTCGTTCCGGAAGAGACGCATAACGAGCTAGTTGAAGCAGCTTACCGCCATCGCGGTTATTCGGCTGACGAGGCTGTCGAAGGTGCCCGTTTTTGCACGGAGGCGTCCCGTCACGGGATTCAGACGCACAATGCGATCAAGGCGCTCGATCTCGACGATCTTTTCGGAAGCGGGTCGCAAGGGTGTGTTCCGGGAGCTGAAATCGAGAAATTACCGAACCGGTTTGAAGCGACGGAGATTTGGGATGCGAATAAAAAGCTCGGGCAGTCGGTTGCGTATCGAGCGATCGATCGCTGCATTGAGCTTGCCGATAAATACGGGATTGGCCAGATCGCCGTCGATAACGCTTTTCACTATCTGTGGGGCGGCGGTTATGTGATGGAGGCCGCGCGTCGCGGGTACATTGCTTACACGAATTGCACGGCTGCATTGACGGAAGTCGTTCCTTTTCTTGGCAAAGTTCCGACGCTCGGGACGAATCCGCATTCGTGGGGATTTCCGACGCAGGACGCGGTCGGATATCCGGTCGTGATCGACTGGGCGACCTCGGTTGTTGCGATGGGCCGGGTTCAGCAGTTGAAGCGTGAGGGAAAAAAGCTGCCGCCGAATTCCGCGGTCGATAAAGACGGGAATCCGACGATTGAGCCGGCGGAGGCTGTTGCGTTGTTGCCTTTTGGCGCGCATAAAGGTTACGGACTTTCGTTGATCAACGAGCTTTACGGGGCTCTGATCGGCGGTTCGTTGCCGACGTTGCGGAGTCGCTGGGCGGATGATGGCGAAAAGCATACGTGCGCCTTCTTTTTTCAGGTGATTCACCCGGAAGCGCTGAGTGGAAATGATTTTGCCAAGGGACGGAGCCAGATGGAAAATCTGAAGGCGGTTCTCGAGGATATTTTCCAGGAAGGAAATGAATCGGCGATTCTTCCGGGACAATTTGAAGCCCAACATGCGGAGCGTTGCCGGAAAAACGGCGGATTGCTCTTCACGCGGTCGGAAATCGAAGCCTTTGGGGATATTGCGGAAAAATGTGAAAAGCCGCGGTGGAATCCCGACGATTTCAAGGTTGCGGAATAAAACCAGTCGGCGGGCCGAATTTTCCGCCGGATCATTTATAACTTCTAATTGACGGAGGCAGCTGTGCGTCGCGATGGAACGCGCAGTTCTTCGAATCTGTTTATCTAGGAAAAGCTATGTCGACACTTAAAATTAAACCTGCTGATCAGTGCAAATACGATCTCGTCTCTCTCGGCGAAGTTATGCTTCGTCTCGACCCCGGTGAGGGGCGGGTGCGGACAGCCCGTTCGTTCAGAGCCTGGGAAGGGGGCGGAGAATACAATGTGGCCCGCGGAATGCGCCGTTGCTTTGGATTGAGGACCGGTGTCGTTACGGCTTTTGCCGACAACGACGTCGGCCGGTTGATCGAAGATTTTATTCTGCAAGGTGGCGTTGATACGTCGTATATCCAGTGGGTACCGTTCGATGGCCTCGGGCGGAAAGTTCGAAATGGCCTGAACTTTACGGAGCGCGGATTTGGAATTCGCGGTGCGATCGGAATCTCCGACCGCGGACATACGGCGGCCTCCCAAATGAAGCCGGGCGATATCGATTGGGATAAGCTTTTTGGTGAGGATGGCGTTCGCTGGTTCCATACCGGCGGGATTTACGCCGCTCTTTCGGAGACGACCGCAGCCGTTGTTGAAGAAGCTGTTACGGCGGCACAAAAGCATGGAACGATTGTTTCCTATGACTTGAACTATCGTCCGTCGTTGTGGAATTCGATCGGTGGCCAGAAGAAGGCGCAGGAGGTTAACCGCAGCATTGCCCGAAAGGTCGATGTGATGATCGGAAACGAAGAAGACTACACCGCCTGTCTCGGATTTGAAGTTGAAGGGGTTGACGAAAACATTTCGGCGATCGAAGTCGATCAATTCAAGAAGATGATCGAGCGCGTTGTGAAGGAGTTCCCGAATTTCAAGGCGACCGGCACAACTCTTCGAACCGTGAAAACGGCTTCGATCAACGATTGGGGCGCGATCTGCTGGTCGAACGGCAAGTTCTATGAAGCGACTTATCGGGAAAACCTCGAGATTCTCGACCGCGTCGGCGGTGGCGACAGCTTTGCATCCGGTTTGATCTACGGATTCCTGGAGCATGGTGATCCGGCAAAAGCGATCGAATATGGTGCCGCGCACGGAGCGTTGGCGCAAACGACGCCTGGCGATACTTCGATGGCCTCGAAAGCGGAAGTCGAAAGCCTGATCGAGGGCGGAAGCGCGCGTGTCGTTCGCTAAAGAGCGACGTTTTTTGTTTTTTTAAAATAACGGTAGGGAAGGGCATCCCCGCTTGACCGCAGAAGCCGACGAAACGGCTGCGGTCGGCCGGGGCGCCCAGCCCTGCCGTTTTATCGTTTTTGCGCGTAGTAGGCGCGGTAGTCGTTGTTGCCGAACTGGCCGTAGCCGTAATAATCGTAGGAAGACGAAATCCGGGAGTTCGGAAGGCTGTTTAAGATGAGTCCGCCGACATCGATTTTTGTCATTTCGACCTTCTCCATCAGTTTCCGGATCTGCGTTTTGTTGACCCGATTGAATTGGCAGACGTAAAGAAGCTGGTCGCAGAGAGGTGACAGCAGGAGGGCATCGGGAAAAATCCCGACTGGCGGCGTATCGATCAGGATGATGTCGTACTCCTCCTTTAGATCTGCGAAGAGCTGGCGGAATTTCGGCAAATTGAACATCTCCGTCGGATTTCGGCTTTCCCCGCCGGCGCGGAGAAAATGGAGACGGTGGCCGAGCGGCAGGATGTCGAGTGCCTCATCTGGATGGAGCATTTCGATATCGGGTTCATCCATTTCAAGCCAACGAATG
>DATGSL010000348.1:0-3361 GCA_035302665.1 Opitutales bacterium
TCTGGAAACGGCCCTGATTATCGTTGAACTGCGCGATGCATCGGGAAATCCAATCGCCGAAAGTGGAGTGACCGTTTCATTCACAACGACTCTCGGAGCATTTCCCAATGGAAACCAGACGATCTCCGTCGATACCGATGAAAACGGACTCGCCACAACCTGGCTTTCTTCGACCGTAGCCGGACTTGCTGCCATCAATGCTTCAATCGGCGAAATCCCTGTCACAAATGGTTCGGCCGAGATCGAATTTCATCCCGGTCCGGCGACTGAGTTGAGTCTCAACGTCGAACCGGTTATCGAACGAGCGGGCGATCTTTTCACCGTTCAACCAGTCGTCAGCCTTCGGGATGCGTTTGGCAATATCGTCAGTTTTGACAGCGAAACGGAGATCCGCGTTGCCATCGCCGCTGGAGATGGCGGAAATCTGACCGGAACAACAAGTCTCCAGATCACCGGCGGCGTTGCCTCTTTCACCGATCTCACTTTTGGCGGGATTGTCGGTGAAACTTATCAGCTCGAATTCGCCGCTCCCGATACCGATCTGGCTCCGGCTTTTTCCGAGCCATTCGAAATTCTTGCAGGACCGGCGCAATTGTTGGTCTTTCTCCAACAACCTTCCGACACAGCCGTTCATCAAACAATTGAACCACCTCTTTCCGTCGCACTTCAGGATGGATTTGGAAATCTCATCTCCAATCAATCTGATTCAATCACACTAAGTCTCGGCGAGAACCCCGGAAATGCAGATTTAACCGGAACAAGTACCGTTGAAACAATCGATGGAGTCGCAACTTTCTCCGATCTGAAAATCGACCGGATCGCGGAAGGATATACGTTGATCGCAACGAGTGCAGCGGAGTTGACCGCCGTGGAATCGGAACCATTCGCGATCACCGCCGGCCCCGGATATGCCGTTTGGGCAGAAGCGCTTCCGGAAGGCTTGCGCGGTGAAGATCAGGATCCAGGCGGATTTGGCATTCCGAATATTCTTCGTTACGCATTCGACCTCGATCCGCTTGTGCCTGAATATGACAAACTTCCGACCATCTCGATTGTTCAGGACGAAACCGGAGAATGGCTCTCAATTCAATTTCAGCGCCGAACCGACGATCCATCTTTGATTTATACGATCGAAGCCGGCGATGAACTCGATGCTTTCGCTCTCTTGGAAAATCCCATCCTCGAAATCATTGACAACCAGCCTCCTGCAGAAACGGTCGTAGCGACCGATCCGCGTCAAATTTCCGAATCGAACCGCCGATTTTTACGAGTGCGGCTCCTCGGATGGTGATTTTTATTACGAGGCTTAAAAGAGTTTCCGATAGGCGTGACAATACGGAATACCGCCGGTCTTTTCGTAATAATCTTGATGATAATCCTCGGCGACCCAGAACGTATCGGCTTCCGTAACCTCGGTCGCAACATCGAGACTTTTTTCACGCAAAAGCGAAATCAGCTTCTCCGCCGTCTCCTTCTGTTCGTCATTCAAATAGAAAATTCCGGAACGATATTGCGTGCCGATATCCGGTCCCTGCCGATTCACCTGCGTCGGATCGTGCGTCTCAAAAAAGAGGCGTGCAAGCTCTTCAAAAGAAACCTTGTCGGGATTAAAAACAACCCGGACCGCCTCCGCATGCCCGGTTTTTCCCGAACAAACCTCTTCGTAGGACGGATTCTCTGTTGTTCCGCCGATATATCCCGATTCGACCGAAAGAACTCCCTCGGCTTTCTTTAAAAAATACTCGGTTCCCCAGAAACAACCCGATGCAAAAATAGCCGTTTCCGTCTTCTGCGACTGTGCAGCCGGTTCGAACTTCATCGAAATCGAATTGACGCAATGCCGCGTATTCTTCGGCGTGAAACCTTCACCTAAAAAAACGTGCCCGAGATGTCCGCCGCAATTGGCGCAGATAATCTCCGTCCGCCGACCATCGGCATCGGGAACCCGTTTTACCGCACCTTCGATCTCATCGTCAAAACTCGGCCAGCCGCAACGGGCATCGAATTTGCTCTCCGACCGATAAAGAGGAGCATCACAGCGTTTGCAAAGATACGTTCCCGGCTCGTAATGGTCGTTGAACTTACCGGTAAAAGGACGTTCCGTTCCTTTTTGAAGAATCACCCATTCCTCTTCCGGATTGAGTGGATTGAAATTGTTACTGGACGTAGATTCGTTCATATCGAGCGAGAATAAAGACGCGAAACCGAAAGCGAACACAAGAAGCGAGCCGCCAAAGAAAATCACTTGAGAGAATCGTGAGAACGACGGTTTCATTGATCCCCGAAAGATAGCATATTTTCCCGATTTTTACACTTTTGGGAATTCCTTGAATTCAGCCTAGTCAATCGATTCGAGCGCACTCACCGGCATCTGGGAAATATCGAAGATCAAAGGAACCAAAAACCAGACATAGAGCACCGTCAGTCCAAGCGCCAGGACGTTGATCCAACATCCGACCCGCACCATCTGCACGATCCGAATATACCCGCTGCCAAAAACAATCGCATTCGGCGGTGTCGCAACCGGCATCATAAAAGCCATCGATGCGGAAATCGTGGCCGAAACCATCAAAAGCATCGGATGAATCCCCAGCCCCACCGCCATCGAGGCGAGCAACGGGAGAAACATTTGAGTGGTCGCGGTATTCGAAGTCAGTTCCGTGAGAAGATTGATCCCTCCGGAAACAAGGAAAATCGTCCAAAATGGCGACACCCCTTCCGTTCCTGTGAATTTGTGTGCGACCCATTCGGAAAGCCCACTTGATCCAAATCCGTTGGCTAGGGCAAATCCGCCTCCGAAAAGCAGAACGATTCCCCACGGAACCTTCGCAAAAATACTCCCATCCAAAATCGCTCCTCCGCGCAGGCCACCCCGCCCCGGAATCAAAAAGAGTAACAGCGCCATCGCAATTGCGATCGTTCCATCGTGAACCGCGCCAAATGGTTCCCAAAGTTTTGTCCAACCGGGAATCCGCATCGAACCGACCGTAATATCCGTCCGGAACACCCACAATAGAGCTGTAGCAGCAAAAATCACTGCCACGACCTTTTCCTCCCGTGACATCCGTCCGAGCCCTTCCCGCTCCTCGCGAAGAGTCTCGGAATCGAGTTGCAGTTCCTTATCGACCCGGCAGAGAACCCGGGTCATCAGCAACCAAACCCCAAACAACAGCACGAACGAAAAAGGGAGTCCAAACAAGATCCATTGACCGAAGGAAATCGCCGGCTCTTCCGGAAATGCAATCGAGTACACACGGGCAAAAACCAGATTAGGAGGCGTCCCGACAAGAGTTGCAACGCCGCCGATCGAGGCTCCATATGCGATTCCAAGCATCAAAGAGAGATTGATTCCGCGACACCT
>DATGSL010000349.1:0-2531 GCA_035302665.1 Opitutales bacterium
CATCGCGGTTGATGATCTGAGCAGCCGAATCGATCGCTTTGATAATCAATTTCGCCAGCTTGTAGCCGGGCGCTGCTTTCGCCCCGAAAATGAAAACGCGCGGCGCCACTTCAAGATCCGGATTGGCCAGAAGCCGCCGATAATGACCGAGAATATAAAGCAGATTGAGATGCTGGCGTTTGTATTCGTGAAGGCGCTTGATCTGAACATCGAAGATCGCATCGACGTTCGTATCGATACCGATCGTATGAAAAATCAGATCGCCGAGATCCTCCTTGTTGGCTCGCTTGATCGCCATGAAGCGTTCCTGAAATTCGCGATCGTCGGCAAATTCCTCAAGATCTTGCAGCCGAGCCAGATCACACTCCCAGCCCGAACCGATCTTTTCCGTGATCAACTCGGAAAGCCGCGGATTGCAGGCGCGCAACCAGCGGCGAGGCGTGATTCCGTTTGTTTTATTATTAAAACGCTTCGGAAACATCTCATCGAAATCCGAAAAGAGATCTTTCTTCAACAGCTCCGTATGAAGCGCGGCAACTCCGTTGACCGAAAAACTACCCACGACCGCCAGATGAGCCATCCGAACCATCTTCGGCTCCCCTTCCTCAATCAGCGAAAGTTGAGCTTTCTTTTCAGCATCTCCCGGCCATCTTTTTTCCACCTCCTGTAGATGATGGTGGTTGATCTCGTAAATAATCTGCAAATGCCGGGGTAAAACTTTCTCAAAAAGCTCCACGGTCCACTTTTCCAATGCTTCCGGCAAAAGCGTATGATTCGTGTAGGCAAAAACCTTCGTCACAATTCCCCACGCCCGTTCCCACTCCATTTCCTCTTCATCGAGGAAAATCCGCATCAATTCGGCAATCGCCACCGCCGGATGCGTGTCGTTGAGCTGAACGACGACTTTTTCCGGAAACGCGTCCCAGTTTTCATTGCTCCGGTGAAAACGGGAGATGATGTCGCGCAAAGAACACGAAACGAAGAAATATTGCTGAACAAGCCGCAGCTCGCGCCCGGACTCGGTCATATCGTTCGGATACAATACTTTCGAAACCGTCTCGCTGAGCGATTTTTCCCGCACCGCCTCGACGTAACCACCTTCGTTAAAAACCTGGAGATCAAATTCTCCGGTCGCCTTCGATTTCCACAACCGAAGAAAGTTCACCGTATTCGTGTCGTAACCGGCGATCGGCACATCGTAAGGAACTCCGAGAATCGTCCTCGTATTTACCCAAACAGGTCGCCGGCGGCCCTGACTGTCAAACCACATTTCCACGTTCCCGTAAAGGTGGACTCGTTGCGTATGATCGGGTCGGATGATTTCCCACGGATCGTCGTAACGAAGCCAGTTATCCGGATGCTCCACCTGATAACCATTAAAAATCTCCTGACGGAAAAGGCCGAACTCGTAGTGAATCCCGTATCCGATCGCCGGAAGGTCGAGCGAGGCCAACGAATCCAAAAAACAGGCGGCCAGTCGTCCGAGCCCGCCATTTCCGAGCCCCATATCGTTTTCCTCGTCGAGGATTTCCTCAAAATCAAGGCCCAGCTCCTCCAACGCCGCTTTTGTCTCCTCCAAAACACCGGCATTCAGAAGATTGTTCACCAAAAGCCGACCCATCAGATATTCGAGCGAAAGATAATACATTCGCCGAACATTCTTCTGATGCTGCGTTTTTATCGTCCGCAACATCCGATCGACGATCCGATCCCGCACCGCATTCGCCGTCGCAGCCCACCAATCGCGCGAAGTCGCCTTTTCCGGACTCCGGGCCAGGGAAAACTTCAGATGGTTTTCAATTGAGATCTTTAAATCCTCGACCGAATTGCCGAGCGCAAACTTGAAAGACCGTCCCTCCGAGTCGATTTTAGCGGACTTTGTTTGATTCATCTGTGACTTCGTAGACTTTGGGGTGCTCATAAATTTAAACCACTCTTAGCTGAGGATGAACAAAAACGGACTCGATGGCGATTGTCAAAACAGCGCTCATTTCTGAAGCCGACGTTCGATCTCCGACGAACCGATTTCAAAAAATGTTGCGCGCCCGAGCGGACTTGTCAGCGGATTGCGACTCTCCATCAACCGCCGGGCCAGCCCGACGATCTCCTCCTCTGTCACTCGATCGTTGATACGAATCGCCTTCCGCGACGCCAAAAGCGCAATCCGCTCCCACGCCAGCTCCGGATGTTCCTCCGGAAGACCCTTTTCCCGAATCAACGCGAGCAAATCGCGCACAAACCCTTCAGCCAGATTCGGTTCGAGCCACGGCGGCACACTTTCAATTCGGAAAAAATTTCTCCCGAAAACCGAAATCTCGAAGCCATTCCCATTCAACAGATCGAGATGATCGGCCAGCAATGCTGTCGCAACCGGATCGAGTTCCAGCGGCACCGGAAACAAAAGTGCCTGTCGCGGAACCGCTCCTTTTCGAAACTTCGCCAAAATCTCCTCATACATCAGCCGTTCGTGAGCAGCCCGGCGATCCATGACGACGACCCCGGCCGCCGTTTCAAAAAGAGCGAGATTTCCG
>DATGSL010000350.1:0-5955 GCA_035302665.1 Opitutales bacterium
AACGGACGTGTATTTGTTTGTCATAATTCATTTATAACGCCCGTTTATGGGCCAAAGCCAGGTAAATCCTCGGCTTTGGCCTCTTTTTTGCACTTTTAAGAACCTGGGGGAAAGCGAGTTGCAGTCTTGGGACAGGCTCTAAATTAGATGTACGAAATCCTATTCACCAATCGGCAGAGCATGATTTGGATCACCTCGTAAACAAACCGCCTCTGTTTCTGGCGTTAATGGATCAGTGTAACCTGCGTCTCCTTGAGGGCAAACCGGCATCGACTTAAGATAGCTATCCTGGCCAACCAAGTCAGCTAGAGCCACACTGACCTCTCCCCCATTTAAAAGAAAATATTGATCTTTTGCGTAGGCAATCTGCCGAAGATTATTCACACAGGCTTTTGTATGGGAGAACTGACGTACTTTATTAAAAGCTGGTATAGCCATCGCAGCTAATAGAGCAATAATGGCCACGACAATCATAATTTCAACCAGGGTAAAAGCTTTTTTAGATTTTAAATTTATTCTCATTTTGGGGAAAATCTTTTATTTGAAACGTCAAAAAGCCGTCTTCCTAACAGAAGACGGCTTTGTAAAAATTTAAATGATTATTGGAATTTATTAATTCCCTCCTGTAGCCTCTACAGTTCCTGATGGCAAGACGTGATCACCTCCTTCACTGCATTCTGGCTCTGCATCAGGTGTGAGCTCTTCGTCGTACTCTCCGCCAGCGGGACAAACCGGGGTGGCCTTGATGTAATTCTCAACACCAACCAAATCATCTAGATCTACACTGTCCTCACCTCCATTCTCAATAAAATACTGATCTTTTGCAGATGAGATCTGACGCAAGTTGTTCACACAGGTCTTGGCCTGCGAAGTCTGACGCACCTTATTAAACGCCGGGATGGCCATTGCGGCGAGGAGACCGATAATGACCACGACGATCATGATCTCGACGAGAGTGAATCCTTTTTGGGGGTTTTTATGTTTTTTCATAATATACAATGAGTTAGTTTTGAATAACTCCAACTTGGAGTGCGGCCTAGCATCCTAAAGGAGAAAAGAGATGACAAGCCGTTTTCCCGTCAAAAAATTGTAAAAAACGCATCGTTTTTCCCACTACATGCCTCAAAGGGAAGGTTTTCGGAACTTTCTCATTTTTTACAAACCAGATTTTTCTTCCAAATCCTAGCGAGATTCCGATGTTGTTTTAGTCAGACTCCACGAAAGCATTCTCGATCTTTCGCCCATCCGGCTTCCCAGGCTTGAAAGCCGACGCTCCGACAATTCCCGCTCCTCTCAAACAACCGACAGGATAACGCCCCGCCTTCGATCAGTCGGACGAAAGCGGCACCGCGGCTTCTTCTCGAAACCCGGTATAAGTCGCAAAGACGATCTTACCACCAGCCGATGGAAGAACGCTGACGATTTCCGCAACAACTTCCTCACCGATCAGCTCCTCCGCGTCGTTGACGACGACCATCGATCCATCGTCGAGAAAAGCGACCGCCTGCCCAGGTTCCTTCCCTTTTTTCACAAGCTTGATCAAAAGCGTTTCTCCTACAACCACTTCCGGAACAAGAGAACGGCTCAGTTCGTTGATATTGAGCCAGGTGAGTCCGTGAAACTCGGCCATTTTCGCCAAGCTGTAATCCATCGTTAAAATTTTTGCTTTCAACGAACTGGCGAGAAAGATCAATTTGGCATCGATATCCTCCCGTTTATCCACATCGCTCGCCTCGATTCGCAAATCGAGTGTCGGAACCTCCTTCAGCTCGTTCAAAATAAGCAGCCCTCTTCGGCCTTTTTCCTTCCGGACCGGATCGGACGAATTGGCAATTCTGCGAAGCTCATCGAGAACAAATTGGGGAATCACGATCGCCGAACTGATGAAATGGCTCCGGCAAATTTTCACAATCCGTCCATCGATCAGCGCGCTCGTATCGACGACGATCAGCGGAACCTGAACTTCATGTGGCACGAAACGGACATACGGAATGACGAGATTGAATTCGTCCTTACCGCGGAGCGCCAGGACTGCGCCGAGATAGGTGCAAATCACAAAAAGCGCGAGACGGGAAAGGTAAATAATTTCCGGATCTCCGTTTTCGAAAAGCGGCGATGTTGCGATGAGAAACGCAACCGTCGCTCCGACACCGAGTCCAAAAGTCACGGCCGTCATTCCGCGAAGGGAAAATCCTTTCAGAAGAATATCGACCAAAATGACTAACGTTCCGATCAACGCTCCGATCACCATCGCAAGAAGGCGATAATCATCCCATTCCTGGATAGTATAAGTGATCAGCCAGCTCCCCGCGATGCAGAGAAAGAAGAAGAGAATACGGATCGTCAGAAGATTTTTATTCATCAACAGATCGGGCGCGTCCGAAGCGACTTAAAGAAGATAATGAAACAGCATCAGCGGGAAAATAGAAAAACAAAAGGAAGGATGATGAAAATCGCCATGATAATATAGAGAATCACCTTCGTGCGTTCGGCTTTCTTGCGCTCTTCTTCGTCAGGAGTCATCGATCTTATTGGACGCTCATTAGGTAAGGTCCGATAATTTTCCGCCAGAGACGGTAGCCGGCGGAATTGAGATGGAGTTTATCTTTCACAAAGAGTTCCTCGCGCGCCTGACCTTCCTTGTCGAGCATCGGATTGAAGACATCGATATAATCGACATTTTCCGTTTCGCGCGCCCAATCACGGATCGCTTCGTTCCCTTTGCGCATTTCATCGATCAATCTGGCGCGGCTCGGACTCGGTTTCATCGAAACGTAAGCGATTCTCGTCTCCGGCAATTCGTCGTGAACGATCTCCACAAATTCCTTGAAACTCTCCACAACCCTTTCAGCGCTAAATCCGCCTCTTAGATCGTTTTCGCCAGCATAAAAAATGATGGTCGATGGCTTGTAGGGAAGAACGATCCGGTCGGCATAATGAATGGTGTCGTGAACCCACGCACCGCCAAAACCGCGATTGATCACCGGATATTCCGGAAAATCCTCGGCCAAAGTCCGCCATCCGCGGATGCTGGAACTTCCGATAAAAAGAATCACATCCTCCGGCGGCGGGTTTTCCTTGTCGGCAGCCTCAAAAGCCGCGATGGCCTCGTCGTAACGGGAAGACGAAGGACCTTCGGCCCACAGAGCCGACGCGAAAACCGAGAGTCCGCAGAATAAGAGCACTTGGAAGGTTCTCATGAGTGGGAGTCTAGAAGGTCGCGCCGTCTGGGCAAAGGGAAATTTAGGGAATTCTCCGATGCCGGCCGAAAGTCGACCGGATGCGAGGTAACCCTTTCAAAAACCGCCGACGCAATAACACCGGAGAGGATCTTTCCTTCCCATTCGTCCTCAGCACCTCAAAACATGTCGGTCGGACGCGATAGAATCCGCGACAATGCCTCGGGCTGAATTTCCGAATGGGCGTAACCGCTTTTCCTCAAAACCTCCTGAAACTGCCGACGCTCCTTCTCACCTTCAAACTCGAATCCCATCAAAGCACGACCGACCCGTTCGCCCGTATAAATATAGTTGAAATAACAGATATTCGCCGCCGGTTGCACTCCGAGCAGAAAATCGTGAAGCGCTCCGGGTCGTTCCGGAAATTCGAGTTTGAAGAAAAAGGGCTGCGACATCATCCGGCCCCGATAATGAATGATCCGAAATTCAACATCCTCCTGATTCGTCACATCGGCGAACGGAATCCCCGCCTCTTGCAGTTTTCGCTCGAGCGACTCGAAATCAGCCTTCCGTATATCGATCCCGATAACAGGCCAAGCCCATTTCATATCGACTTTTCCATATTGAAATTCGGTAATGTTCAAACCGCCCAGATATTCCTGCAGTAAACGCAACATCGCTCCAGGCGTCTCATCGAGTTCGAACCGCAGATAACGTCGCCGCGCCGTCCCCGATCCGGCATGGCGGGCGATCAATCCGAGCTGCGCAAAATCGACATTCGCGCCGCAAACAATTGCGAGCACCCGTTTCCCCTTTAATTTTTTCCTCTCCTTCAACAATCCCGCTAGTCCCATCGCTCCGGATGGTTCCGGAATACAACGCGACGTTTCCCACAAAACCTGAATGGCCCCCGAAACCTCCTCATTCGTAACCGTAATGATCTCATCGAGAAGATCGCGGCAAAGCGGATAGGTCAGATCTCCCGCCCGACTGACGGCCGTTCCATCGCAAAAAACATCGACATAATCGAGCGTCGTCGGCTTTCCACTTTCAATTGCCGCCTTCATCGAAGCCTGATCCTTCCCTTCGACACCGACGATGCGCATCTCCGGCCAGTAGGTCCGCAACCAACAGGCAACTGCCCCCGCCATTCCACCGCCGCCGATCTGCAGATACGCGACATCAAAAGGACCCTTTCCCGACATCACAATTTCGTCCGCGAGCGTCCCCTGTCCTCCCATCGTCGCCAAATCGTCGTAAGGATGCACGAAAATGCCTCCCTCAGATTCAGCCGCCGCATGCGCCGCCGCCGAAGCCTCATCGTAGGTGTCGCCAATCAAGCGGATTTCGACCGCATCGCCTCCATGCAATTGAACCGCGACCTGCTTCATCCTCGGCGTCGAAACCGGCATAAAAATTTTTGCGTGCGTGCGGAGTTTCTGTGCCGCCAGCGCAACTCCCTGCGCGTGATTTCCCGCAGAAGCCGCGATGACTCCCCGTTGCCGCTCCTCGGATGAAAGCAAGGCCATCCGGTTGAAAGCTCCCCGCCATTTATAAGAATTGATCGGCGAAAGATCCTCCCGCTTCAAAAAAATTTCCGCCTCAACCGACGAAATGGAAACCTGCTCCAACGGCGTCGGCTGCGCGGCCGCATAAACCCGCTGACGGGCCATCAGGATCTCCTGCACGAGCTCTTCTTTCATCCGGACCAGTCAACACCCGGCAGCCCGCCTTCCGCAAGTGGCATTTTTTTAATTTAACAAACTTCCCACCTTCCAAACGATCTCAGAACCGCAGAATATGATTGCACCTTTTCCTCTGGGATGGCGGAAGCGGCGGAAAATCGTATTTCAAAGTTACCGGTTCCGTCTCTTCGAGCATTTCCCGCGCCTCCTCTTTCAAATCCATCCAGCGCCCCCACGGAAAATCGGGCGCAAAAGCGATTTGCCGCAAAAGACTCCGCCACTCCAAAAACGCCCGCTCGATATCGCCGGCCCGCAAAAAATCGCTCGAAAGACGATGTTTAACCGCCGGATTGAAATAAACTTCCCGCAAAACCTCCGCAGCGCCATCGCCGTAAGTCGGCGGCAACCCATGCTCCAAGTAACCGGGAAAGTTTTGAGTCGGATACGTATCGCGGCAGACCGAGCCGAGACGCGATCCGCGCGCCAGATCCTCCTCCGAAAACCGATGCCCGGCCCGCAAATTCGCCACATCATAAACCAGCTCGGATATCGGGTAACTCTCGTCTTCCAAAGCCGCGGCAACCGCGAGTCCTTCGCCGTGAAAAAAGAAACTAAAAATGATTCCCCTCCGCGTCGGCCTTCCATCTTTTCCGATCAAACCGAGCCGCCGCCACGCAAAAGCCGGCGACATTTTCCGCGTGATTTCCTTTTCACAAACCGTCAACTGATCACAGCTCTGACACGGAAGCGGATATTCCTTTCTCTCCGGCGGATCGACCAAAAACGCCCCGTGAGAATCGCGCCAAGCCGTTTTCGGTTCATCGGAAAAATCGATCCGAACACTGAAGGCACCGTTTCGTTCAACAACATCGAAAAGCCGACCGCCTCCATAGACAGACGGAACCAACGGAACAATTTTTTCGCGAAACTCCTTTTCCGTCACGAAACGCCGAACCGGAATCTCATTTTCCCGCAATTTTTTCCGCAAAGGACGCACGATCTGGACCCGTTCCAGATTTTCAGGATCGCGGTTTCCGACCGGGACCTCCCGTCCGTAAAAACGCCGACCTTTTTTGCCGGGAAGCCGACAA
>DATGSL010000351.1:0-10106 GCA_035302665.1 Opitutales bacterium
ACTAGTCATCTACAAAATAATTACGATTTATACCATCGCGGCAATCTTTTTGGAACGTCGGAAAAAGATTTCGGAAGTAGTATTTACCTAAAAAGTTAGCGAATTCATCTCGGATTGTCTCATGGGAAGACCAGCGACAAGCATGATTCTCTCCGATTATGAGCATCGCCGTCCACAATCAGGAAGCAATGCCCTTTGGCTGGATTTGTCCCGTGGAACTGCGGAAGCGTTATATGCCGATCGGGAGGTCGGCGCGCCCGGGAACGCCAATCTCCCGATTGGCAGAAAACCAAAATCCCGGGAACGCCAATCTCCTGATTGGCAGAAAACCACCTAGGAAATTTCGTCGCCGCTTTCGCCTTCGTATTTGAAAAAAGTGACGGCAAGTGGGGGAAGGGTTACGGTAATTGTGTGGGGACGGCCGTGCGACGAGAAGGGGATCGATGATACTCCTCCAAAGTTCCCTTGTCCGCTGCCTCCGTAGTATTTCGCATCGCTGTTGAGTTTTTCGCGCCAGAATCCGCCGTGCGGAACGCCGATATGGTAGTTGTGCAGAACTGTTGGGGTGAGATTAAAGACACACAGAACGGCTTCGCCGCTCGAAGGAGCGATCCGGAGCCAGATAAAGGTCGAATGATCGGCGTCGCTGCCGTCGATCCACGAAAAACCTGCCGGATCGAAATCGCCTTCGTGCATGGCAGGTTCGGAACGGTAAAAATGATTCAGATCGGCAAGCCAGTTGCTGAGTCCCTGATGCCGTGTGAACTCGAGCAGATGCCATTCGAGGCTGCTATCGTGGTTCCATTCGGACCATTGACCGAATTCGCAGCCCATGAAGAGGAGTTTTTTGCCAGGATTGGCGTACATGTTTCCGAGGAGAGCGCGGACGGTAGCGAATTTTTGCCAATCGTCGCCGGGCATTTTACAGATCAGGGAGCCTTTTCCGTGGACGACCTCGTCGTGCGAGATCGGGAGGATAAAATTTTCCGTAAATGCGTAAAGCGTCCGGAAAGTCAGTTCGTTGTGGTGGTATTTTCGATGGATTGGGTCGCGGGAAAAATACGAAAGGGTGTCGTTCATCCAGCCCATGTCCCATTTGCAGCCGAACCCGAGTCCTCCGAGATAGGTCGGACGGGAAACGCTTGGCCAGGCGGTCGATTCTTCGGCGTGAGTCTGAACATCGGGATAGTTTCGATAGACTTCGGTGTTGAAGCGTTTGAGAAATTCGATTGCTTCCAGATTTTCGCGCCCGCCGAATTCGTTTGGGATCCATTCGCCCTCTTTTCTCGAATAATCGAGATAAAGCATCGAGGCGACGGCGTCGACGCGCAGGCCGTCGATATGATATTTATCGAGCCAAAAGAGGGCGCTGCTGATCAGAAACGCGCGGACCTCGTGGCGACCGTAGTTGAAAATGTAGCTTTTCCAGTCCGGGTGAAATCCCTGGCGCGCATCGGCATGTTCGAAAAGGTGGGTGCCGTCAAAATAGGCGAGGCCATGTTCATCGCTTGGAAAATGGGAAGGAACCCAGTCGAGGATGACGCCGATCCCGTGCTGGTGCAGGTAATCGATCAGGTACATGAAATCCTGCGGCGTTCCGTAGCGACTGGTCGGGGCAAAATAGCCGGTGGTTTGGTAGCCCCATGAGCCGTAAAACGGATGTTCCATGACGGGCAGAAACTCGACATGGGTGAAGTTGAGGCGGTTGAGGTGATCGGCGAGCAACGGAGCAAGTTCGCGATAGGTGAGAAAACGGTTGTTTTCTTCGGGGACCCGCATCCACGAACCGAGGTGCATTTCGTAAATGGAAACCGGTCGATTCAGCGCGTTGGCGTTTTTTCCGCGGTTTTCCATCCAGTCGGAATCGTTCCAGTCGTAACTCAGATCCCAGACGACGGAGGCGGTTCCGGGCGATGGTTCGTGGCGGAATCCGAACGGATCGGTTTTATCGACCTGGTAGCCATTGTGATGGGAGGAAACGAAATATTTGTAAACTGTTCCGTCGCCGAGTCCCGGGATAAAGCCCTGCCAGATTCCGGAGCTTTTGTAAGGTTCGAGCGGATGGCTGCTTTTGTTCCAGCCGTTGAAATCGCCCATGACGCAAACGGAGTTCGCGTTCGGCGCCCAGACGGCAAAATGAACGCCGGTTTCGCCATCGCGTTCGAGGCAATGGGCGCCGAGTTTTTCGTACAGACGAAAATGGGTGCCTTCGTTGAAAAGGTGAACGTCGTCGTCGCTCAGGGGAGTGTAATCGCTAACCCGTTGATTCATTCGTCTTCCAGGAGTTGAAGGATTCCGTGGATAGGTATGCCGACCCATGCGGGACGATTGTTCAACTCATAAGTTAGTTCATACAAAACTTTTTCGAGAAGATGAGCCCGCAAAAGGATCGTTAGTTCTTCTTCGGATTCGGGGATCAGACCTTCCTTTTGCACTTCCTCTTTGTAAGCGCGGAAAAAAGAAGCGGAAATCCATTCGTACCAAAAATGGGCCCACGGTTCGAGTTTTCCAATTCGGTTCGACGGAGTGTTTCCTTCTTCAATGTGGCGGATCAGTCCGAATTGGGCGGCGTAATGAAACGAACGAATCATGCCGGCGATATCCCGCAAAGGTGGCCGCTTGATCCTGCGTTCACTGAGCGAACGGGTCGGTTCTCCTTCAAAGTCGATGATCAGAAAATCTTTTCCGGTGTAGAGAACCTGTCCGAGATGGTAATCGCCATGAACGCGGATCCGCACGCTCGAGATCGGGGTGTCGGCGACCAGACGGAGTTGGCGGAGGATCTCTTTTTCGAGATCGAGAACGCGTTTGGCATCTTCGATTTCCGATTCGGGAAGCGTTTTTATTTGGCGCCTGAGCAGTTGAAGGGCTTCGACGCAGAGATTTCGCATCGATTGATAAAGGGATCGTTGGTAAAAGGGTGTGAATGGCTCGGGCGCGAAGTCTTTGTTGTCGGGATCGGAGGCGAGGGCGAGATGCAGTTCGCCGGTCCGATGGCCGAGAAGGCGGCTGTTTTCTAAAAAGGTGCTGAGAAATTCGAAAGCTTGTTCGGGAAAATCTTCTTTGAAGGCAGCGATCAGCCCGCCGCGGGTTCGTTTCGGCACGGTAGGAGATTCGACCAGAATCGATTGAATACGTTCGAAATAGCGTCCGAGCGAATCGAGCGAATATTCCCAGGCATCGCGGCTGTTGGAGATGAATTCGGAAAGCAGTCCGAGGCTGATCGATGGTCCGCGTTTCGGCTTCAGCTCGAGCGATCCGGCAAGAGGCGGCATGTGCCGGAAACGTTTTTCGGTGAGAAAACGGATCAATTCGAGGTCCGGATTGATGCCAGAATCGAGGCGGCGGAAAAGTTTCAAGATGAGACTGTCGCCGAAAATAACAGTGGTGTTGCTCTGTTCTCCGGTGCTGACGGCCGGTTCGAGCGAATCGGCTTCGCTGCGGAGCCGACGCAAAATCGGCGTTCGGGACGTATGAATTTCCGACGTATCGCCGGAAAAGGTCCGCCCGCGCGTCATTCCGTTGAGAAGTGCGGTGCAAAAATCAGCGTTTCCAACGGCATCGTAAAGGATCCCCGATTTGTTTTTGGACGAAATTTCGATCCGTGCGATCGCTAAATGGAGCAGATCTCCGAGTGCATTTTCATCGGCTGGCAAAAAAGAAAGCGGAAGCAAATAGGTTTCCGGCTCGTCGTGGATGTATTCGACTTTAACGAGTGTCAGAAGCGACACTTTGCTTTTGTAGGGAATCGGAATGACCTGCGAAATCGTTGTCGATTTCAGCGCCCTCGTTTTGCCGCTGAACCAGCGTCTGTTTCGGATGTAATCGACGAGCAGGCGCTCGAGTGCGGCCCGGGCCCGCGGTTGTTTGACGACATCTTCCCAACTGTCGCGGACGGTGATCAGTTTCTGCACGCCGGCAATCGTCATCAGATGATCGTCTGTTTCCGGGCTTGTCGCCGATTCGAGGGAAAACCAGTAAAAGGTATGCGGCCCGAGCGTCAGGAAATAAGGATCGTCCGTGATCGGAGGGAAGTCGTTTTGTCCGAAAATTTCTCTCGGAACGTAATGTTCAAAGTCGGACAGATCGAGTTTTACCGGTTGGGCAAAACGGGATAAATTGGCGACGATGAGAATGTCCTCTTCTTCAAACGAGCGGATGTAGGCGAGAACTTTTCGGTTCTCCGGTTCGATAAATTCGATCGTTCCCTGGCCAAAGGCGGCCCAGCGTTTTCGGGCGGCAATCAGGCGTTTTGTCCACCAAAGAAGCGAGTGCGGATTGCTCTGATGGGCTTCGACATTAACCGATTCGTAATGATTTTCCGGATCGACGATGATTGGAAGAAAAAGCCCTTGGGGATTGGCGCGCGAAAAACCGGCGTTTTTGTCGGAATTCCACTGCATCGGCGTTCGGACGCCATTGCGGTCGCCGAGGTAAACGTTGTCGCCCATCCCGATTTCGTCGCCGTAGTAGAGGATCGGTGTTCCGGGCAAAGAGAAGAGCAACGCATTGAGAAGTTCGATCCGGCGGCGGTCATTTCCCATCAGGGGAGCCAGTCGGCGGCGGATTCCGAGATTGATGCGCGCTTTCGGATCGTTGGCATACATCCGATACATGTAATCGCGCTCCTCGTCGGTCACCATTTCGAGTGTAAGCTCGTCGTGATTGCGGAGGAAAATGGCCCATTGGCAATTTTCGGGAATTTCCGGTGTCTGCTCCATGATATCGACGATCGGAACGCGATCCTCCATCCGGATGCTCATAAAAAGCCGCGGCATGACAGGGAAATGAAAGGCGACATGACATTCGTCACCATCACCGAAATACGCAACTGCATCCTCCGGCCACTGATTGGCTTCGGCCATCAGCATCCGATCTTCGTAATTGTCATCGACATGTTTCCGGAGTTTTTTCAAAAACTCGTGCGTTTGCGGCAGGTTTTCGCAATTGGTTCCTTCCTGCTCGTAGAGGTAAGGAACGGCATCGAGGCGGAGTCCGTCGACCCCGAGATTGAGCCAAAAATCGAGAATTTTGAAGATTTCCTTGTGAACATCTTCGTTTTCGAAATTCAGATCGGGCTGGTGCGAGTAAAAGCGATGCCAATAGTAGGCATTGGCGACGACATCCCAGCTCCAGTTGGAATTTTCAAAATCCTTGAAGATAATCCGCGCCTCTTTGTATTTTTCGTCGTCATCGCTCCAGACGTAGTAACTGTGCCATTTTGTGCCCGGTTTTGCGCGTCGCGATTTCTGGAACCACGGATGTTGGTCGGACGTATGGTTGATGACGAGTTCGGTGATAACGCGCAGACCGCGGCGGTGAGCTTCGCGCATGAATTGGCGGAAATCGGCGAGCGTGCCGTAATCGGGATGGATCGAATAATAATCAGCAATATCGTAACCGTCGTCGCGCAATGGTGACGGATAAAAAGGGAGCAGCCAGATGGCCGTGATGCCGAGATCGTGGAGGTAACCGAGTTTGCTCGTCAATCCCTTGAAGTCGCCGATACCGTCGGCATTGCTGTCAAAAAAAGAGCGGACGTGGCATTGGTAAATGATTCCTTTTTTGTACCACAAAGGGTCACTTTCGAGCGGGGAAGCGAGGGGTCGTTTTACCATAGTGATAGATTCAATTCTAACGTCCTTACATGAAGTAGTCAAAATCTTGTTCGGTTCGGATGCGGCGACGGATTCGGAAGATCTGTGCCGGGATGAATTGAGGATTCAATTTCACGTAATTCCGGTTACCGTGCCAAATGTACCGAGCGCCGGTTAAAAGATCGTGGGTTTGATAATGTTCGGCCACCGGGATCCCGATTTTATTTAGATCAAATGAAATCCAGCCGCTCTGCGTGTGGTGCGGATCGAGATTGACGACGATGAGCAGAAGATTCTCGGGATCGTCGGTATGCTTGCTGTAGGCGATGATCTGATCGTTGTCGGTCGGATGAAAACGGAGATTCTCATTTGCGTGGAGGGCCCGGTTTTCGCGGCGGATCTGGTTGATTCGGCTGATCAGCTCCGAGAGATTGTCTGGGGAATCAAAATTCCACGACTTGATCTCATATTTTTCGGAATGAAGGTATTCCTCGCTTCCGATTTCGCGGGCAATGTGATCGCAAAGCTCAAAGGCGGGACCGTAAATTCCGTAACTTGCACCGAGAGTTGCGGCGAGAATGAGACGTGTCATGAAAGCAGGTCGACGGCCGTATTGAAGATATTGCGGCAAAATGTCGGGAGTGTTCGGCCACAGATTCGGACGAAAAAAATCACTCAAAGGAGGCCGGACGAGCTCGCTCATGAAATCGGTGAGCTCTTTTTTTGTATTTCGCCACGGAAAGTAATTGTACGACTGGCTGAAGCCGATTTTTGCCAGATGATACATGACTTTTGGGCGCGTAAAAGCTTCGGAAAGGAGAATGACTTCCGGATTCGTTTTTTTCAGTTCGCCGATCAGCCAGTGCCAGAACGGAAGCGGCTTCGTATGCGGATTATCGACGCGAAAAATCGTGATTCCTTCCTCGATCCAGAATTCGAAAACCGATTTTAATTCGCGCCAAAGCTCCTTCCAGTCGGGATTCTCGAAATGAATCGGATAAATATCCTGGTATTTCTTTGGAGGATTTTCCGCATATTGAATCGTTCCATCCGGTCGGGTGACAAACCACGCCGGGTGCTCCTTTACATACGGATGATCGGGAGAACATTGGAAGGCGATATCGAGAGCGATTTGAAGTCGATGTTGCTCTTTAGCGATTTGAACAAATCGGCGAAAATCGTTGAGCGTTCCGAGTTCCGGATGGATCGATTTATGGCCGCCTTCCTCGGAGCCGATCGCCCACGGACTTCCCGGATCGTCCGGATGGCACTCGAGGGAATTGTTTTTCCCTTTACGAAAAGTTTTCCCGATCGGATGAATCGGCGGCAAATAAACGATATCAAATCCCATCGCCGCAATTCGTCCCAGCTGTTGTTCGCAATCTCTAAAAGTGCCGTGAAGGCCGGGAGTCGATCCAAACGATCGGGGGAAAAACTCGTACCAAGCGCCGGTGCGGGCGAGAACTGGTTCGACCATCACCTGAAGCTCCTGACGATACCGAGTCGCGCGCGAACGGTCGGCGTGCCGGTGCATCCGTTCCGCGAGATCGTCGCTCTTGATGAGACGGAGACGATCGGGAAGCGTTTCTGGGGAATCGGTCGCGAGCTGGTCAGCGATCTCGCGAAGTTTTTCCGCGTCGGAGCTGCCGGAATTCTTGGCGCGATCGGCTGCGGCCTGGATTAAATTCGCGCCGATTTGCAATTCGACGCCGATGTCCTGACCTGCCTCGAACTTTTTTTCCAAATTTTCCTTCCACGATCCGAACGGATCGATCCAGGCTTCGATCGTAAACAGATAGAGGCCAAGTTCTTCGACTTGGAAGCCACCGAGCCAGCGATCGTTGTTTTGAAAGGCCATCGGCGATTTGCGCCAATTTTTGTCCGACGGGCCGCGGAAGAGCAGAATGGCTGAGAGTTTATCGTGACTGTCGGCAAAGATATCTGCTTCGACCGAAACCCTTTCTCCAGAAACTCGTTTGATAGGAAAAAGTCCTCCATCGATCGCAGGAGTGATGGTTTCAATAACGACGCGTCGGGGTTGATCGATCGATTTTTCGGAGAATTCAGCCATGATGGAGAACTGCGGACGAGCGCTTACCGGCTTCCCACCGGTGCATGTGAGGATAGAATACAAAAGAATCGATCGGGGTTCAAGAGCGGGAGGGAGTTTCGGCCCCGATTCAGCCGATCGGTGAAGGCAATAAAGCTCGTTGTCTTCGAAAAGTGGGGACTCTTTTTTGGTGGTTTCCCCTATCGGTTGTTGCGGGAGGAGCCTGATGGAAAAGAAGATCGGGTACTGGTAGTTTTCGTGTCGGTAAACGTCACATCCATTTTAAAATTTTAAGTTTATGCCAAAACAAGTGAAAAAAGGACCACCGAAAAGCCCGAAATCGATCATCGACGTCTGGCGTGTGAACGATAATGACGGAGTTAGTTTTTACGACGACGACTTCGCGGATGTCGTCGAGTTTTTGAAGAATATGAAAAGCGGATCTGAGCTCGTGATTCGCCGGGAAAAGGTCAAGAAAGCAGATTTTGATGAAGCTCCTGATTATGATGGGAAGCTGATCGACGAGTTTTTCGTCCCAGATTATTTCTGGGAAGAATCACGGTAAATCCCGTTTCGGTGTGGATTAGGGCCTGTCGTTCGGAGTTGAGGCCGGGCGACAGGTTTCCCTTTTTTATAAAACAACTTCCTGTCTTGACGCCCTCTTCCGGTCGGGAAGACTTGAGCGCTTATGAGCGAAGCAAGTCGGCGTTACGAGAGGGCGATTCAGGAGTTTTTTGCCGCCCATGCGGAGGATCCGCGTCAGATTGAGCGGAATGGGGAAATTTTTCCCGATGCCGTTGTGTATCATGAACGGATGCGCGAGTGGTTGGAGAAATTGGCCCCGGATGCGAGTGAGCCGCTTCGCTTGGCTGCTCAGGCCCAACATCTTCGCCGGTGGAAAATTCCCCGTTCCGATTATCCCGAAGGGCGGCTCGGGTACAAAAAATGGCGGAGCGATCTCGCAGATTTTCACGGAAACGAAGCTGGTGCGATTTTGAGAAATTGCGGCTTCGGGAGCGAGACGATCGAGCGGGTTCAGGCTCTTTTGCGGAAGGATAATTTTGCGAATGATCCGGAAGGGCAGCTCCTTCAGGATGTCGTTTGCCTCGTTTTTCTAGAGCACGATTTTGAAGAGTTTGCCGCAAAACAGGAGGATGAGAAAATGATCTCCATTCTGCGGAAAACCTGGAGAAAAATGTCCGCGCTTGGCCAGGAGGTGGCGGCGGAACTCGCTCAGAAATTGCCTGCAAATCTTCGCGATCTCGTTCAGCGGGCCGTTTCCGAGTAAAATCGGCAGTCCGTTCGCGAATTTTTAAATCGCGGGAGCGCCGAAAAACGGCAATGCTTCGATTTGGGCCGGGATCATTTCCCGATGCTCAGATATGGACCTCAAGTGCTTCAAGCGCGCCGATTTGCATTCGGCGGGTTGAAGCCTGGCTGAAACTTTTTTCCCAACCATGAATGATTTCCGACTTTTTCTTCACACATCGAACCAGATCGAAACGCTGGCGGAAATGTTATCCGATTTGATGAGACGAAGGAAGGAGACGGATCCGCTTCAAACGCGATCGGTCATGGTTCATAGTTCCGGAATGGGACGTTGGCTTTCCCTCCAGCTGGCGGGAAGGAGCGGAATTTGTTTCAATATCGATTTTCCGTTTCCGCGGGATGTCGTGGAGCGGATTTTGAAAGTGCTGTTGCCGGAGGCAGAGGAAGCGAGCTGGTTTACGCAGGAGACGATGCTTTGGTCCGTTTTTCGGCATCTTGGAGATCTCCGCAGAGACACTCGTTTTGACGCGATTGTTCATTATTTAGCCGACGGCGATCTGTTAAAACGGCTGCAGTTGGCTGACCGACTTGCCTATCTTTTTGACCAATATCTCGTTTATCGGCCGGAGCTATTGTTAAAGTGGGAGGCGGAGCCGGAGCCGCAGGATTGGCAGGCGATTCTCTGGAAAAAACTGGTTGCGGACGCGCCGGGAAAGATGCATTTGGCCCATGTTTGGAAGAGGTTAGAAGAGGGATCTTTCGCTCTTTCGGAAGAGGACCGTAAAAAACTGCCGACGGAGATTTATATTTTTGGAATTTCGTCCCTTTCGCCTCTTTTTTTGCGGATTCTGCGCGCCTATTCCCTTTTTGGAGAGGTTCATCTTTTTTTGCTGCAGCCGACCGAGCTTTATTGGGGCGATTTAAAATCGAAACGGGAGCAGGCGAGACTCCAGGCTGAGGATGAGGAGCTCGATCCGATCGAGGAGGGGCATCCGCTTCTCGCTTCGCTCGGGCGACAAGGGCGCGATTTTTTGAATCTTTTAATCGACCACGGATTTCAGCCTTTTGTCGGAGGGGAGCGTTTTTATTATTCCGAATCGGATTCGCTCTTGGGCACGCTTCAAAAGGATATCGCTCAGCTGGAGCAGCGCGAAGATTTTGAACGGATCCAGGTCGATCCGAACGATCGG
>DATGSL010000352.1:0-4267 GCA_035302665.1 Opitutales bacterium
ATTTCCTCTTCACCTCCATGTATTGCTCCATCATCGGGGTGAGTTTCGGTTCTTTAGACATGAAGGTAGGATTCGCGAAAGCTGCGGGAGAATCGAGAATCTTTTTGAAAATGGGTTTTCCGGGCGGTCGGCTGAAGCAGGCGCTTTTCCTGAGATGGGGAATGGTTTTTTGTTAAAAGTTTATGGTTTTTGAATATTCAATCTCTATCCAAGGCTTCAGAGTGCGAATAAAATTAACGTTTTAGGATCCTGCTTGTATCATAGTTTTTAAAATTCACATGGTTTTCACATGGTTTTCACTTGCTTGAGCCTAGGGTTTTCTCCTAGCTTCCCTTCTTAACTTATTTGAGCACTGCTCGAAAACCTTAATAAAACATGAAAATCCAGAGAATTCTAAGGATATTGACCGCTTGCGCGGCTTTCGGCATTTGGCCTGCAGCAACTGCAAGTGCACAGGACCGGGTTGCCGTCAGCGACAGTGCAGATGCGACATTTGCAAGTGCGGAAGGAACCTATGCACAATGGGGACCGCGCGATTTTCGCCAGCAGCGCAGAATGAGAAGTCCAGGTACTCGGACCTCTTCTGATTCGGCTGCGGATAGTGCCGGGTCTGCATCTTCACTCAATGGATCCGATGTCCGCGATCTTCCTGCGAGTCCGTCAACCAACAACAGTAGAGCAGCTTCTGGTAGTAGAGCAGCTTCTGGTAGTGGTCAGGTTCTCTATGAAGATCACCTCATCCGGGTTTCCAAACAGCGTACAGACGCAGGAGTTATTTCGATTGGCTCGGAGGTTTCTCACGAAATCACGGTTTTAGCGAAACAGCCTGTGGCAAATGTTGCCGTTGAAGAGCTTTATCCGGACGAAATCAGATTCGTTTCCTCGGAGCCGGCCGGCCAGCAAAACGGAAACAACGTGAATTGGGCTCTCGGCACGATTGGAGAAGGCGAATCGAAAACGATTCTCGTGAAATCGACTGTTCATGAGCGCGGCACCTTCAGTGTGTGCAGCGTTGTGACAGCTGATCCGATGATCTGCCTTCCGTTTCACGTAGGCCAGCCGGTCTTGGAAATCGTGAAAAGCGGACCGCCAGTTGTTGAACTCAATGAAACCGCGGACTGGTCGATCATCGTGACCAATACCGGAGATGCACCTGCACAGGATGTTCGCATCATCGACGCTGTTCCCGAATCGTTTACGGCACGGACGGAGGTCGCTTTCGATGTAGGAACTCTCGAGCCGGGCGAAAGCCGCGAAGTTTCGGTTGGGGCAAGCGCGGGCGAAGTCGGAACGTTCACGAATGAAGCGACAGCTGAATTTGCAGGAGGAGATCCGGTTATGGCGACAGCTCCGATCCGTGTAGTTGAATCCAAGGTTTCGATCGAGAAGAGCGGACCAGAGACTTCCTATGCATTGCTTTATGAGCGCTTTACGATCACCGTCACGAACACCGGTGATACTGATCTGACCAACGTGCAGGTTGTCGATCGCCTTCCGCAAGGTGTTCGCGTCGAGAATGCCGGAGGTGGAACGGTCGTCAACGGTGCCGATGGCGAGCCGGCAACGATCAGCTGGAATGTCGGCGATCTCGAGGCGGGAGCCAGCCGCAGTTTTGAGATCGTGATGACGTCGACCCGTCCCGGAACGACGACCAATACGGCGATTGTTGCGACTGAGCGAGGTCTCCGCGAAGAGGCGATTCAGCGGACGGAGTGGGTGGCGGTTCCGGCCGTTCAGACATCGATTGTGGATAATGTTGACCCGATTCGCGTCGGCCAATCGATCGTTTACACCCTCCGTGTATGGAACCAAAGCCAGTTGCAGGCGATTGAGAATGCGAGTGTTCAGGTCAAGTTTCCTGAGCAAATTCGTGCGCTGGTCGTCAATGCCGGATCGCTGACGAGCGAGGTCGATGGGAACACCGTTACTATTGGAAACATTAATCTGACGCCGGGCGATGATATCATCTTCACGATCGAGGCTGAAGGTGCGGCGACCGGCTTCGGCACGGTTATCATGGAAACCTCCACTGGTTTCCGCGATGCAGCTGTCATCGACCAGGAATCGACAACGGTTTACTGATCGAGCCGTTTAACGGGATTTTCTCGTGATCTTAAACCCGTCCGCGATTTTGCGGGCGGGTTTTTTATTTGCAATGGTTTGAAACCGTTTCGTCGATGTGGTGTTATTATTAAACGGATCGTGATGCACGGTGCATCGCGAGATCTTTGGCTGAACTTTTTTATTGTGCGCACCCATGAAAAATAAATCGGTTATTGCGGTCTTTCTTTTTTTCTTAACCGGCGGCTTCTCTATATTGTTTTCGCAGGATTTCAGTGATGAAGGTGCGCCACGTCTGACGCCGGAGGAACGGCGCGAGCAATGGAGTCGGACGCGCGGCTTGGCGCCGGAGGATCAACGGGCGCGGCTCAACGAGCTTCGGGAGAATCGGCTCCAGAACCGCGGGGACTTGGCAGATTCGGAAGCTGTTCAGGCGCGGGAGGATGTTGTTGAAGAAACCGATCAGGAGGAGGGCACTTGGCTTGAGCAGTTGCAGTTTCGCTCGATTGTCTCGCTTGATGGGAGAACCGAATTTCGTCTGCACGATCCGGTGAATGAGCGAACCTTTTCGGTTTCCGAAAATGAGAGCCGGGCCGGTGTGGAGGTTGTTTCCTTTGATCCGGAGCAAAACGCGCTGACGCTTCGGCATGAAGGGGAGGTGCGGGAACTCTTTTTGGAACGGGCACGGGTTGCTGAAATGGCGGAGCCGACCGACAGAGAGGAAATGCGCCGTCAGCGCTGGCGGCAGTGGCGTGAGCGGATGCGGGATTTTCGCGAAAAGTGGGATCAGGCGAAAGTTGATTCACCGGAACTTCAGGCAATCGAGGCGCAATTCGAGGAGTTGGGAGCCGATTTTCGTCGGAACCGCGAGGCGTTGCGCAATGCGGAGGAAGGGTCGGAGGAGCGTCGGCAGTTGGAGCTGCAGCAGCGGGAAATGCGGGAGGAGTTTCGACTACTGACGGAATACTCCTTGCTTGAATTGCGAAAACATCCGGCCTTTGAGCCGGAAGAGCTTCAGGGAATGGAGCGGATGATGGGGCGGATGATGGGCCAGAGAGGTCGGCGCGGGAATCGCGGCGATCGCTGGGAAGGCCGGGGTGGTCGCGATAATCAAGTCGAGCGTCGATCGACGGAGAGCGGTCAGCCTTCGGCTCCGGTGCAGCAGCGATAAGAGAGCCGTTTTTAGTGATTAAAAAGAGTTGCGCATTCCGATTTTTTAATTGCAACTTCTTCCATGGCTTCCGGTCAGATTTCTTCCTTTATCAAACATCATTTCCGTCACTTCAACGCGGCGGCTCTCGTCGAGGCGGCGGACGATTACAAAGTTCACCTTGAAAATGGTGGATTGATGATGGTGACGCTCGGCGGGGCGATGAGTACCGCGGAGCTGGGGCTTTCGTTGGCCGAAATGATCCGGCAGGGGAAAATCCATGCGATCAGCTGCACGGGGGCGAATCTCGAGGAGGATATTTTCAACCTCGTGGCGCACGATTTTTACGAGCGCGTTCCTCATTATCGGGATCTGACACCTGCTGACGAAGAGGAGCTTCTTTTGCGTCACATGAATCGGGTGACGGATACCTGCATTCCGGAAATGGAAGCGATGCGCCGGATCGAGGATGTCATTCTCGCCGAGTGGAAAAAGGCCGACCAAGCAGGGGAGCGGCTTTTCCCGCACCAGTTTGTTTTTCGCGCGCTTCAGAATGAGGATCTTCAGAAATCGTTTCAGATCGATAAGAAAGACAGCTGGATCTGGGCGGCTATGGAGAAAAATCTTCCGATGTTTGTTCCAGGCTGGGAGGATTCGACGCTCGGAAATATGTTCTCGGCTCATTGTATCTCGGGCGATATTAAAAACGTTCATACCGTTCGGACCGGGATCGAATATATGATCGAGCTTTCGGAATGGTATTTGGAGGTCTCTCCGAAGAGTTCGGTCGGATTTTTCCAGATCGGCGGCGGGATTTCGGGCGATTTCCCGATCTGTGTCGTTCCGATGTTGGAGCAGGATTTGCGGAAGACCGGTACGCCGCTTTGGGGCTATTATTGTCAAATCAGCGATGCGACGACTAGTTACGGATCTTATTCGGGCGCAGTTCCGAATGAGAAAATAACCTGGGGAAAGCTCGGTCGCGACACTCCGAAGCATGTGATTGAGTCAGATGCAACGATCGTGGCGCCGTTGGTTTTCGCGATCGTGCTCGAT
>DATGSL010000353.1:0-2378 GCA_035302665.1 Opitutales bacterium
TCAACCGCAACAGGTTCAGCACCCGCCTCCGCTGGAGCCGTTTTCCGAACAGCAAAACTTTGGACCAATAAATAGATCCCGATCACGAGCGAAACCGCGGGCACCCATCCGCGAACAGTCTCGAGTCCGGGAATATATACGGCGGCATTGATCAAAACAAGAAGAAGACCTGCGATAATTATTCGGAAAAACATGACGAAAATCTTTTTTAATAAGGCATAGCTCAATCAGCCTTTTGCGCAAAAGAGCTGATCAAAAACTACTTCTCCTTCGACCGAAAGTCTATCTCAGACTCAGGGGAAAATGCCCGATCCTGCAAGCCGACGAAACGGCGCTCGGCATCCATTAGAAAAGCCTTTCGCTTCCACCAAATTGGCCGCCGTTACGATCGGCGGCCAATATTCGGACAAATCAACCTCGCTCGCCTCAGCCAGCGCTCTGTCAACGCGACTGCGCTGACGCCGAATCAACGCTGCTGCCACCAGCTTTAAAAGAGGCGTAATTCTCCTCAAAAAGGTCCTTCAGACGCTCGGCTGCTTGATCATAAGCAGCTTTATCTTTCCAAACCAGCCGCGGATCGAGAAGCTCGGTCGGAACTCCCGGACAAATTTTCGGAATCGAAAGATCAAAGGCCCTATCTTTGTTAAAACCAGCCTCCGCCAACGAGCCGCTGAGAATCGCCTGAACAATCGCCCGCGTGTGCGCCAGCGCGATCCGTTTTCCGACACCGTAACCACCGCCACTCCAGCCGGTGTTGACCAGCCAGAATCGCGCGCCGACGGCTTCCGCTTTTTCAGCCAACATCTCGGCATATTTCATCGGATGCCACACCAAAAAGGGCGCGCCGAAACAAGCCGAGAAAACTGCCTCCGGCTCCGTCACGCCTTGCTCCGTCCCGGGAATTTTCGCCGTGTATCCATTGATGAAATAATACCGGGCCTGCTCCGGATCGAGCTTGCTGACCGGCGGAAGAACACCAAAAGCATCACAGGTCAGGAACAAAATGTTATTCGGCTGCGGGCCTTCGCACGGCTTTTTAATCCGATCGATATGTTCAATCGGATAACAAGCTCGCGTATTTTCCGTCAGACTGACGTCGTCAAAATCAACTTCCCGAGTCTCCTCATCGCAAACAACGTTTTCCAAAAGTGCACCAAAACGGAGAGCGTCCCAGATTTCCGGCTCCTTTTCCCGCTCCAATCCGGCACCTTTCGCATAACAGCCGCCTTCGATGTTAAAAACACCTTCATCCGACCAGCAATGCTCGTCATCGCCGATCAGCCAGCGATTCGGATCGGTCGACAAAGTCGTTTTTCCGGTTCCCGAAAGTCCGAAGAAAAGCGCGACATCCCCCGCTTCCCCTTCGTTTGCCGAACAGTGCATCGACAGCACATCCCTCTTCGGCATCAGGTAATTCATTACCGTAAAAACGCCTTTTTTCATCTCGCCGGCGTATTCAGTACCGAGAATCACGAACTCACCGCGCTCGAGGGACAAACTGACACTGGTCGTTGAAGAAATCCCTTCAATCGACGGATCGGCCGTTCCCGCACCGGCATTGAAAATCACATAATCGGGTTCGCCAAAATCGGCCAACTCTTCAGCCGTCGGACGAACCAACATGTTGTGCATAAACAAAGCGTGATAGGGGCGCGAGGAAATGACGCGGATTTTCTGGCGATAACGCTTGTTCCAGCCGGCAAACCCATCGAAGACGTAAAGCTGCGAACAATCGTTCAGATAATCGATCGCTCGTTGACGGACCTTCGTGAAGCTCTCATCGGTCAGAGGGATATTCACATCGCCCCACCAGATATCTTTCTCACTTTCCGGATTGCGGACGATCCGCTTGTCGAGCGGGCTGCGCCCGGTTCGTTCCCCGGAATTCGCGAGCAAACAGCCGTTGGCCGCAATCAAATCGCCGTCGCCGCCTCGAATTGCCTCCTCATACAGAACTGCCGGAGCGGCATTTCGGAGAACTTTCTTCCCCCGAATTCCATATACACCCAAACTTTCTGCACCAAAATTCATTTTAATCACAGCCTCATTTACGAGCGCTTTTCCAATTTAAATAAAAACATTAGATGAAACTAAGCAAAAACCGTACCAACCTTTGCCTTTTTCCTTTAACCCAAAACCGATCAAGCCCTTAGCCTCTCCTCGAATGTAACAAGTAAACACGAAACCACCCACATCGTCAACGGCTGGCCTCAGCCAATCCCGGCCCGATCCGCTCAAAATCCGTTGAAGATCGATCAACCATTCACGCTCCCCGCAAATCTCCGGTTCCACTTAGCCGAAAAACCGCGCCTCGATCGGAGCCTCCGGCATTCTAAACCGAGCTCGCGCCCATCTGACAACCGAACGGCAAAAAAACA
>DATGSL010000354.1:0-8145 GCA_035302665.1 Opitutales bacterium
AACTCCGCTCCAATTTGGACGCAGAGGCGCCAATCCGGTTGCCTGCCAGCCGATGTTCCCGTCAGCATCCGCCCAAAGCATATTTTCTCCCGGCATGTGGTTGAAGGAGCAGGCGTCGCGAAATTCCTCCCAAGTTTGCGCCTGATTCATGCGAAGGCTCGCTAGATAAGGCGCTCCTCCCGGTTCGAACCATGCCGCACGCAATGCGACGGCCGATCGGGATTCCGGATCTTCATACATTACCGGACCGTGACGGGAAAATTTCAGCTCAACCGTCACTCGATCCTGGCCGCGAACCGCTATCTGTTCCTCAACGACGGAAAACTCCTCCCAACCGTCACCATAGCGGTAGCGCTGTCCGTCGGGATCCGTTTCGTAAACGTAAAGATCCTCGTTATCGATACGGAAAATGGTGAGTCCCCAGGCGCCGTGTCCATTGTGACCGATGGAAATTCCTGGCAAAACTGGTTCGCCGCCGCCGATGACGTTCCAGCCTGGACCGTTGAGGTGGGCGAAATACCGGAGCGACGGCGCTTGGAGAGCGCGGTGGGGATCGTTTGCAAGAATCGGTTTACCCGTGGTGGTTTTGTCTCCGGAAAGCGCCCAGTTGTTGCTACCGATCGCCTCGCCGCGCCTGATGAGCTCCGCTTCGCCAGTCAGCAGCTTTTCGGCGAGCTGCTTCCAGTCTCCGTCCGCGGCGCGATTTGCGGCCACAACATCCTCCGGGCGAAACGAAACCGGCGATTTATAAATTCGGTAGAGTTCGAGGAGATCGGCCTGGAGCAGCTCGGGATCGATCGCGTCGTCGAGTTCCAACTGGGGATCCGCGTTTTGAAACCAATACATTTGGCGAACCGCCGCTTCCCCAACCGCTGCCAGCGCGCGAGCGATTTCCAGTTCTTGTGCGACATTGTAGGCGAGCGCTTGGTGGCGGGAGATCACAACTTCGGGTGTCCATTCTCCCGGTTCGATTCCCAACAGCTTCAGTTCAATTGGAAGTAAATCCGGATTTGCCTTCACCTCAGCGATTCGGGCGTTTACTCCGGCGACAAACGCACGGATGATTTCTCCGCCGCGCGGGTGATAATGTGCGAGCTCCTCGTCCATGTCTCCGCGAAAACGAAACAGTCGCGCGGCGACATCGCGCTTGAGTTCGCGCGGGCCAAGCACCTCCGCCCACGTTCCGGTCGCCTGTCGCCGCCACACCTCGAATTGAAAGAGTCGATCCCGCGCCGCGTTGTAGCCTTGCGCAAAAAAGAGGTCGTGCTCCGTCTCCGCGTAAATATGGGCGATCCCCCACGGATCGAGGAGAATTTCGACCGGTTTTTCAAGGCCTTCGAGTTTGAGTTTTTCCGCGGTCGATTTGGCAGATTCGGCAAAAGTCAGACCTTGAAAAACGAGAAAAACGAGCGCGAAAGAAAGTGCCTTCATCGTTTAGATTCAACGTGATTTACGCCTCCCTCGTCAACGGAATAGGGGAATCGATTTCGCTAAGTGAAATGAACGTTCAGCCTTCGGTAGAAATCGGAAGGAGATGAACTTCGACAAGCCGGCGTTCACGCGAAAATGCGATTTTCAAGCGGCGGCAAACTCTCGGCTCTTTTGAGATGTTCTCTGTTTTTACTAAATCACTTGAAACGTCAGCCAGCTGATTGCGAGGGCCAGACCGAAACTCCAGAAGGTACCGATCAGCACATATTCGGCTACTTTTTGCTCTTTTGCTTCTTCAAAACGAAGGATCGATTTCGCGGCGATCAGAAAACCGATTCCCGTCGGATGTCCAATCGCCAGCAAAAGAAAGATCAACGCACGCTCCAATTTTCCGATCTGCGCGCCACCTTTTTTTAAACCATCTCCTAGTGATTCGCCGAGTTCCGGATTCTCTTTTACCAGCCGCTTCGCTACGTGAACAATAAAGAAACCGGGACCGAAAACCGCTGCACAAAAGCCAGCACCGATCAGAATCGGATTGCGACCGACGATTTCAAGTGGACCGGGGTCAATCCAGTTCCAACCGCCGGCGGCCGACGTGATCAGAACGAGGGAAACCAAATGCGCGAATTGGTCGAGGGCGAATGTTTCCGGTGTCGTTTTAAAGCCGGATTTTACGCGATCGATCAGCGTGTGGAAAATAAAAACCGCCAGCGGAATCTGCCACAATCCCCATTGCTGCAAAATAAAATAGGCAAACGCGCCGTGAAGTAGGCCGTGAAGGAGCAAAATGACCGCCTTATCTTTGTTGGCCGCCATTCCATTAGGTTGAAAGAGGAAGTCTCCGTAACAATGGGCCGCTACTAGAAGAATTAAAATTTCAGGCATTTGCTTGGGGTCTTTTCGCAACCTATAGAGGTTGCATTCGGGTTTTGCAACCTTTAGGGGTTGCTTCTCTGGGCTTGTTTTTTGTTTTTCTTAATTAAAAAACGGCGGCAGGCTTCGAGCACCGGTTCCAAATGGCTGCTCCAATGAATTCGCTCCAACGCTTTTGCGACGCTTTGGCGGGAAGGATGGGAGCCATCGGCTCTGCGCAAAAGTGCGTGTTCAGCCGTTTCCTGTTGGGTCCATCCGGAAAGAACGCCGAAGACGGCAACCGATTCGACATGACTCCAGCGATTGATCGCAAGATCAAGAAGCGGAACCGCGGCCTTGGCCAAAGCAGCGACCGCCGGTGAATTCTCCGGAGCTTTCAAGGAAAGATTCAAATCGCGGTCGAGCGAATCGAGGGCATCTCCGGAAAGCAAAAATGCCTCGCCATTCGATTCACTGATTCGGTCCTTCGAGATCATATCCGCAGCGCCGATTCCGATACCGATCCGCGTATCGATCCTTTTTCGCGCGTGATGAGCCTTCAGTCCGGCGCGGATAAAGACAGCCGCTTCCACTGCGAGCGCCGGTTCCTGTAAGCAGAGTTGCCAGCTATCGCCGCGAAAAATCTCCGGTTTGCCGACCATCGCATCTCGGTGCAAATGCGAAAAATCTTCCGCAATACTTTTGAGCCATTGGAGGAGTTCCATGCGCATCGCGGAAGTCAACGTGCGGGATTCGATCAAATCTCCGGTAAGGACGGCGTAACGTTTCATTAAAAATTGGAATCAGGGTTTCTCGTCAATCGCGCGATCTTTCCGATTTACCTCAACGAAATGAAGTCGCTTTAGCAATTCTTTCCCGAGAAAACGAAAAGCGAACGCGAAGCGCGACTGAGTCGAGGGAGCCTTTTTCAAATCTGCGCTCAATCGGAAATGGGCGTTTGCGGCATCGGAAGCAACGAAGCAATCGGCGAGGGCAAGCTTCGGATCGGTCGGTGGGGAGGCTTTCTTGAAATGGCGGAGAGAGAGGGATTCGAACCCTCGGAACCCTTTTGGGGGTTCGGCGGTTTAGCAAACCACTGCTTTCGACCACTCAGCCATCTCTCCGGCAGAATAAGCGTTTACGAAAACGCATTATCGCAGTCTGCACAAGTTTAAATTCAGTTATTTTCAATTTTCATCGGATTCGAAAGTTGCGAGGCGCGCCTACAGTCGTCCAAGAAGGTCTTTTGCAGCTTTCGCAACGCCGGTTTCATCCCCACCGGTAACGATTAGGAGAAATCGGTTGGGGTTTTCCGGATGTTCGACAACGGCGATGATTCCGTCGCCGGCCGCGGCTTCCTGTAGTTTTTCAGCAATCGATGGAGCGAGTTCGGCAATTTTTGAGTTACTCTCCGCGGTTCCGACGAGAAGCAGGCTCCGGCTTTGTTCCTGAGGAGTCGTCTTTTTATCGGCGATTCGTTGAATCGGGGCGCCGGTTGCTTTTCGGAGCTTTTCTTGAAGGCGGTTGGTTAAGACAATTTCGTTTTCTAAAGCTTCGGTGCCGTAGATCGCATAGCGGATATTGGCAAAATTGACCGTGGCGAGGGAATCGAGGCCGTCTCTATATTCGACGTCGGTCGAAGGGGGCGATTCGAGATCGAGTGCCGGGCGACCTCGATTTGAAAGATAGCTCCAGCCAAAATGAATCTTTTCATCGAAGCGGGCTTCTTCAAAAATGTGATAGAAACCGGGCGCGAGATCGTCGTCGGCACGAATGATATGTTCGTACGTGATCCGTTCGCGCGGGCCGATTGTCATTGTTCTCGGTGCCGTCGAGTCCGCTGTCAGTCCGGCTGGAAGGTGGGAGATTAATTCGAGTTCCAGTTCGCGATTCGTCAGGTTTCGGATTGAAACGGGAATCGATGTCGTTTTGCCCGGCCGGAGTTGTGCCAGTTGGAGTTCGATTTTTAATAATTTGTTGGCACTTTCAGCGGCTCCATATCGGTTGATCAAGCTATGGGCGGCGAGACCCTGGGTTTTTGGTGTTCGATTGAGGTGGAGGAGGGGAAATCGGTTCGAATCGTCGGCCGTTGGAACGAGATTTCCCACATGGAGAAGGGCGACGCTTCCGTTGGAAAGTAAGGCGTCGAGTTGAAAATAAAATTCGTTCGCTTGTTCCCGGTCCGATTGGTGGACGGGCAGGCTTATTTTCTCGAAACTTGCGACCGGCATCTTTCCGTTTTTGGTCGCGTAGCCGCCGAGGAGGAGAGCGGCGTTGGCGATGGCAGTAGGGGATTCGGTTTCCGTGTCGAACGTCTGAGCGATTGCGAAAATTTGGCTCGAGCCGGGCCGATCGATCGCAGGGAAAGCGGAGGAAGATGCGGTCGTCGCGATCTTTAGTTGGGGATGGATGCGGCGAAGATTCGCGATCGTATGTTCCGGAAGGTCGGCCGGTAGTTCAACAAAAGCGATTGCGTTTCCGCTTTCTTCGAGCAGGCCGTCGACGTTTTCGAGGTTGTCGGAGCTGGTGAGGTAAAGCTTCAAGCCGTTTTTGCGGGCGAGATCGCCGAGAAGGTTCAGCTCCTTGGAGGTGATTTCCGGCCGGTTTTTGATTCGAATCCATTCGAATCCGATAGCGTTGGCGATGCGGAAATCGCGTTCGATTTCGGCTAAGGAATTCTCCCATTCAGGGCCAAATATCGTTTTGGGAGAATAATCGAAGCCGAAACGGACACCGGTTGAACCGAAGGAGATGTGAAATTTGTCCTCGTTTCCGAAACGTTGTTGAGCTCCGGCAAAAGCGGCGAAGGCCTCGTTGGTGTCGCTGGAAGAACGGGCTTTCAGGGGCAGGAGGCGATAATGAAGGCGGATCGGCTCATCGCTTACGACAGTTTTCGCGTCAGGACTGGCAATTTCGCTAAGTGAGATCCAACGATCGCCGAGACCGACCGCTTTTTCCTGCGCGCGAGAGAGGGTCCAACCAGAGGACGTTGGCAATGCGGTCGGTTCGATCAGGAGAGCGCGGCTTTCTCCTTCTTCGGCATTGCCCCAGGAAAACCAGTTGAGCGGATCTGAAAGATGCCCGGAGTGTTCGAGAAGAGCTGTATTTCCGCCGGTTTGATAGATTCCGGTTTCGTTATCGGCCGATGGGAATATTTTCGCGATTGCCAAATAAATTTCGTCGTTGCGGATCGTTTTGGGCGTTAACTGAAGGACGATGTCGGTCGAACCTGAAGAAAAAATCTCGTAGAGGACTTCGATTTCGTAGCTGTTTTCTCCTTTGTAGAGAAAGGTGCTTTTTACCGGACCGTGATCTTCTTCGACGAGGTTGAAATCGATTTTGAGCGGATGGTTGATCGCCTCTTCGAGTTCGGCAGGAAGGGCGGAGCGGGTTTCCGGTTTCAAGTTCGGGATTTCGATGAGGTTGAGATCGAAAAGATCGACGGTGGTGTCGGCATTTGTGGTGATTTGAAGAGGGAGATTTTCGGAGCTGGTTTTTGTGATAACGGCTGGGGAAGCGGGTGTGCCGGAGGATCCGATTTCTTGAAATGTGTAGACGCGGGATTCGCCGGGACGGAGTTGGATGTCGATCGAGGCGGCGGCGCTCGTTGCGTCTGTTTTCGTGATTTGAACCGGAAGATAATGGGCTTCAACGGTTCCGCCTGAAACGGAGTGGGAGACTGCGAGCAGATTTTGACTCTCCGCCAAGGCTGCTGGAAGTTGAAATTTTACAGGTTCGCGAATCACAAAAGGGTGCTGGTTGGAAACGCGAAGTTGGTTGGCGGGAATCGATTCATCCGCCTTCAGATAGTCGGTGTCAGAAATGCCTAATACGGATTGGGCGACGACGAGAGGGAGCAAAAAGAAAAGTCGGAGTCTCATAACGTTGGAGTTTGTCAGAAGTTAGGCTGAGTAATAAATCTTAAAATGTCCGTGGGATCTCATGGGAGAATTTATTAAGAAGATCAAAGTTCGGCGTCCAGTCGAGGAGGTTTTTGCCTGGCATGAACGGCCCGATGCACTTCGCCATTTAACACCACCTTGGGTAAAGCTAAAAGTTGTTTCGAATGATGGCGGGATTCGAGATGGAGCCGAGGTTGAATTGATCCAGAAAATTGGACCTTTTCGCTGCCGTTGGAAGGTTCGTCACGAAGAGTATCGGGCGGGAGAAAAATTCGTCGATCGGCAGGTTTCCGGACCGTTTCGAAGCTGGCGGCATGAGCATTTATTTCATGAAACCGAGTCGGGTGGGTGCGAGCTGATCGATCGAATCGAGTTTGAGCTTCGGTTGGGGCGGTCAGGTGGGAAAATTGCGGAAAGATTTGTGCGGCGGGAACTTGAGCGGCTTTTTGCGTACCGGCACAGAGTGATGCGGATGGATCTGGAGACCCATCCGTTGCCGGAGACCGAGCGGATGCTGAAAGTGGCGATAACGGGTGCAACCGGATTGGTCGGGTCGCATCTGACGGCGCTGTTGCGAACGGCGGGGCACGAAGTTTTGACGATTTCCCGAGGTCCTCGCGGGGATGTTCAGTGGGATCCGGAAAATGGGGAAATTGATTCGGCGAGGTTGAATGGAATCGATGCAGTTGTGCATCTGGCCGGAGAGCCGATTGCCCAGCGCTGGACGGAATCGGCGCGCAGGAGGATTTTGGAAAGTCGGCGGAATGGAACGCGGCTTTTGGCGGAGGCGATCCTCGGACTTGATGTTAAACCGGAGGTTTTTGTGGCGATATCGGGAGCGAATGCTTATGGATTCGATCGGCCGGATCCGGTGGATGAAAACGCTATGCCGGGTGCCGGATTTTTGGCGGAAGTTTGTCGTGAATGGGAATCGGCGTCGGAGCCGTTGGAGAAGGCGGAAATTCGGCGGGTGATTTTGCGAAGCGGGATGGTTCTCAGTCCGGCAGGAGGTGCGTTGAAGAAAATGTTGCCGGTTTTTCGGGCGGGACTCGGCGGGCCAATCGGAAGAGGCAATCGCTGGATGAGTTGGATAGCGGTCGATGATTTGGCGGCGATATTGGCGCATGCGGTTTTGGATCGGCGGTATTCCGGAATTTTCAATGCAACGGCTCCGTGTCCGGTGAAGAACAAGGAATTTACCGAAAGATTGGCGTCATCGATTCGCCGACCGGCAAAGGCAACTGCGCCGCCTCTTTTTTTGCGGACGTTTTTTGGAGAGATGGCGAAGGAAACTTTGCTGAGCGATCTTCGGGTGTTGCCGGCTCGATTGGAGGAAGTCGGCTATCGATTTCGGTTTGGGCATTTGGAGGAGGCATTGCGGCATCTTTTGGGGAGGAGATGAAAGGATCGAGCGATCGGTGCAGAGGATTTGAGGAATGGGAATGATTGATGTTACGAATGGAAGAGAAGTGATTGAGGAGGTTCTTGTTTATGATCGGGTGCGGGCGGTTTATGCACGGGATCGGGCATGTGTGACCGGAGGTTGGGTTTTTCGGGAAGGGCAGGTTGAAGTTCAGGCGTGTCCCTTTGTCGATCGTTTGAACGGCCTGCTTTCGCCGATGTGGCCGGAAGAGGAAGTTCCTGCATTGTGGCGGCGGGCGCTTTCTCTGTATAGGGAAACCGGGCAAGGGATGTTCATTAGCTTCGGTCCGTTGAGCAGTCAGAAACCGTTGCAGAAATGGATCGAGGAATCGGGAGGCGAGCGTGCCGGATCTCATTTTTCCATGTATCTTGAGTTGGAGAAATTAAGGGAATTCGCGCCTCTGCCGGAATTGCGGATTGAGCGGATCGACGATTTTTCCTTTTTTGAAAAACAGAAACATCCGTGGCTCGGGGCAACTGGAGCTCCGTTTCGGGATTTAAAACTGCAATTTTTGAGGGAGGCTGGAGAGGCTTA
>DATGSL010000355.1:0-9581 GCA_035302665.1 Opitutales bacterium
GTGTCGGCGAAAAAAGTCCCCAAATCCCAAAAAACACAAAAATTCCGACACAGATCACGTAACTGCGAATCAACGGCGTTCCAATCGCCCCAAGCGGACGCGCTCCAAAAATGAAGCTTCCGTAACAAAGCGCCCCAAGGAGCGCGAGTCCGATCCCGACCCAATTCAAATTATCCCACGAAGTACTGAACAGATCGGTCATCAAAACTGTCCCGATTAGGATCAGAACCAATGCCACCCAACGCCGCGGAGAGGGCTTGATTCCCCACTTCAAATATTCGAGCAGAAAAACCCACGGCAGGTAGTTGAAAAGCAAGACAATCGCCAGCGCGACCGGAATCCGTTCCACCGCCGCATATAGACAAATCCCCGTTCCACCGACCCCGATCCCTCCCAAAAGGAGCACTTTTGCCAGCTCGCGCAAACGAAGGTCGATCTTCAGCCGCAACGAGCGAACAACCGCTCCGTAAATCAGAGAGGCGAGGACAAATTCATAAAAAATGACCTGCACCGGATTCGATCCCCAGATAAACATCTGTTTAACCAAGCTCGAATGAAATCCAAAACCGGCCGCCGCTGCCAAAACCAGACCGCTTCCTGCCCAAAAGCCAGTCTTATTCATCTACCCTCAGATCTTTTAAAAACAGTAAAAGCCCCAAAAATGTCACTTTCCTTAAAATCAAATCGTCCGTTCTTCCGGGACTGCTTTCGCCAAATCCATTGAAATCGGCACCAGCTCCGCTAAAACAAGCTGTAGATGCGTCCGAAAAACCTTCCTATTTATGAACTGGAAACCGAGATTGTCGAGGCATTCCGCGAAAAGGGTCGCGTTGTCCTCGAAGCACCGACCGGTTCCGGAAAAACAACCCAGGTTCCGCAAATCCTTCTCGACAATGGCGTTGCAGGCGACGGACAGATTGTCGTTCTCCAACCGCGCCGACTCGCCACAAGAATGCTCGCCTCCCGCGTCGCTGCCGAACGCGGCGGAAAACCAGGAGCGGAAGTCGGTTACCAGATCCGCTTCGACAACGTCACTTCTGCCGAAACGCGCATCAAATTCGTGACCGAAGGGATTCTCCTTCGAATGATGCTCGACAACCCGTCCCTTCCCGGAATTTCCATCCTTCTTTTCGACGAATTCCACGAACGCCATCTTTTTGGCGACATCACCCTCGCCCGAGCACTGCAAATTTCCAAAAAAGAACGTCCCGATCTCAAAATCGGCGTGATGTCGGCTACGCTCGATGCCGCACCGCTCGAAGAATATCTCGCTCCTTGTCAACGCCTGACCTCCGGTGGACGAACTTTTCCGGTCGAAATCAATTATCTTTCCCGCGCCTCGGATATTGAAAAAATACGACCGTGGGATCTCGCTGCTCGCGAAGTTGACCGGATCATCGGCGAGGGAGCGGAAGGAGATGTCCTTGTTTTCATGCCGGGCGCCTACGAGATTCACCGAACGATCTCCGCAATCGAAGCCACCCGCGCTGGCCGCGACGCGATCGTGCTTCCTCTCCACGGCGGACTTCCGCCCGAAACTCAAGATGCGGCCGTCGGTCCGCAAGACCGGCGCAAAATCATCGTTTCTACAAATGTCGCCGAAACCTCGCTCACGATCGGCGGGATCCGCATCGTCGTCGATTCGGGACTCGCCCGGATTTCAATCTTTGATCCCTATCGCGGCATCAATACGCTGCTTATCGAAAAAATAAGCCAAGCTTCCGCCGACCAACGAGCCGGTCGTGCGGGCCGAACAGCTCCCGGAACCTGCATCCGTCTCTGGACCGAAAAACAACATCAACAACGACAGGCGCAAGATGACCCGGAGATTCGCCGCGTCGATATTTCCGAAGTTATCCTCACCCTAAAAGCGAGCGGCGTCATCGACATCTCCGATTTTCCCTGGCTCGATGCACCCGAGCCGCGCGCTCTTGAAACCGCAGAATCCCTGCTGACGGAACTCGGCGCACTCGATCACAAAACCGGAGCGATTTCCCCGATCGGACGCAAAATGCTCAAGTTTCCGGTCCATCCGAGATTCAGCCGCATGCTTTTGGCCGCCGAAGAATATCGATGCGTACCAGCGGTGGCGCTCGCCGCTGCGCTGACCCAATCCCGAAACATTATTCTCCCCAAACAAGGTAAAAAAGTGGAAGAAACCCGGGACGAAACTTTCGGAGAGGAGACGGAATCCGATTTCTTTCTCCTGATGCGAGCTTGGCAGTTCGCCGCGGCCAACCGTTTCTCGGTCTCCGCCTGCCGCGATCTCGGCATCCATGCCCGCGCCGCCCGAGAAGCCGGTCAAACCTGGCATCAGCTCATGGATATCGCCCGACGGCAAAATCTCGTTACCGAAGAAAGTCCTGTTGCAAGCGATGCTTTCCGCAAATGTTTGCTCGCCGGTTTTTCCGACCATCTCGCTATCCGCGTCGGCGCAGGAACGCTTCGCTGTCAGCTGACACGCGGCAGACGCGGCACGATCGCCCGGGAAAGTGTTGTTCAAAATTCCCCACTCTTTATCGCAACCGAGGTCAAAGAGATCGAAACCCACGGAAACGAAGTCACCGTTCTCCTGACCAATCTCACGGCCATCGAAGAAGAATGGCTGGAGGAACTCTTTCCGGACGATTATCGGCGCGAGGAAAAAACCATCCTCGATCCCGACCAAAAACGAGTTGTCCGTGAAGAACAGCGGGTCTTCCGCGATCTCATTCTCGGCACGAAATACATCGGCGATGCCTCACCGGAGGAAGCAGCACCGATTTTAGCCGAGGAGGTTTTGGCCGGACGAATCACATTGAAAAACTGGAATCATGGAGTCGATCAATGGATCGCACGCGTCAACTCCGTCGCCGAGTGGATGCCGGAACTTGAGATTCCAGTTATTGATGAAGAGGCCCGCCATTATCTTATCGAACAAATCTGTTACGGCGCCGTCCGCAGCAAAGAGGTCCGGGACCGTCCGGTTCTGCCAATTGTCCGAAGCTGGCTCTCGCCTGAGCAGCAAAATTGGGTCAAGGAGTTTGCCCCCGAACAAATCTCCCTTCCGAGCGGCCGAAAACCGAAAATCATCTATGAAGAGGGCGCACCGCCGACCATCTCCACCCGTTTGCAGGATCTCTATGGCGTGACGGAAAATCTAAAAATCTGCGCTGGACGGATCCATATCCGTTTTCAAATCCTCGCTCCGAATCAAAGGCCGGTGCAAATCACTGAAAATATCGCCGAATTCTGGCGCGACTCTTATCCGGATATCAAAAAACAACTCCAAGGCCGTTATCCGAAACACGAATGGCGTTAGACAACTCTCCTTTTTCCCAAACGCCGCCTCGAAAGTATCCGGTTTCGCCGTTTATTCGCCACGGCCCGATTGTGCAACCGATCGCAAAAGTTTCGTCACGACTTCGATTGCATTTTTCATCACGCCGAGATGAAAACTCTCGTCAGGCGCATGAAGATTATCCTCCGGCAGGAAAAGTCCGATCATCAGCGAATCGAGTCCCCAGACCCGTTTGATATCGGCGATAATCGGCACACTTCCGCCTTCACGAAGATAAAGCGGCCGATTCCCAAAAGTTTCTGCGATCGCCGAATCAGCGGCCTCAAAAGCACTGCTGAGAGCACGGTTTTGATCAGCTGGCGTATTCGGACGTCCAGGAGGCGCGACCAGGTAAGGAACTCCACCGTGGGAACTGGTTACCTTTACTTTCACTCCTTTCGGCGCCCGCTCTTCAATCGCTTTGAAAACAAGATTCTTGATCGTTTCCGGATCCTGATCGGGCACCAGTCGGCAACTGATTTTCGCAAAAGCACGGCTCGGGATCACGGTTTTACTCCCCTCTCCCTGATATCCGCCGCCGATTCCATTGAATTCAAGAGTCGGCTGGAAACGGACCGCCTCAAATGGCGTAAATCCTTTTGGCGGATGAAAATCGGTTATTCCGAGAAAATCCGCATAATCGGCTTCGCTGGTTCCGAGTTTCGCCAATTCGTCGCGCTCCCATTGCTGAACATCGAGAACCGCATCGTAAAAACCGGGAACATTCACCCGCCCATCATTATCGTGAAGGGAGGCGCAGATTTCCGAAAGCGCCTGAATCGGATTCAGCAAAGCGCCGCCATGCACGCCGGAATGAAGATCGCTTTTCGGTCCAATCACCTCGACTTCAAAGGTCACAATTCCGCGCAGCCCGGTCGTAATCGCAATCTGATCCTCCCGCGGACTGCCCGTGTCGGACAAAAGAACAAAATCGGCATCAATTTTCCCTTTATGGCTTTCGAGAAACGGCAGGAAGCTCGGACTTCCCATTTCCTCTTCTCCTTCAATCAGAAAAGTAATCCGCAACGGAAGGTCGGGCTGTTCTTTAAGCAACTGCGTAACTGCCGCCAGATGAACGAGCAAAGGACCTTTATTATCGGCTGCCCCTCGTCCATAAAGTCGTTCTCCCCTCACCTCCGGCTCAAAAGGCGGACTGGTCCAAAGATCGAGCGGGTCGGGCGGCTGCACATCGTAATGTCCGTAAATAATAACGTGCGGCCACGACGGATCCCCGTGGCGCCTGCCAAGAATGATCGGATGAAGCGGCGTCGATACAATTTCAACCTCCATCCCGGCCTCGGTTAAAAGATCGCGAACATAATCGCGGGCACCGGCCATTCCTTCCCGATAAGCGGGATCGACAGAAACGCTCGGAAAACGAATATATTCCTTCAGTGCGGCGACAGGATCATGCATGGCTTCAGCTAAAATCTCGAAAGGATATCGTTTCGTCAAGAAGGCTCCGGCTCAACGCCGCTGTTTCAGGCAAGTTCTCCATACTTTCCGCACGGCTGCTCAAGATGAAATAAGAAACTACACTGCCTCCGATCGCAAAGAAGAGACCACTCAATAAAAGGATGAGAAGCGCACTTCCTCTTTCGAGCTGAAAGCGCGGCCTGATAAATCGGTCAATCAAAGGAAAGAAAAGCAACACGGCGACAATCCCGCAAAGACCGCCGATCGCAACCGCTGCGGGTGCGATCTCCATTCCCGTCGAAGTAATGTTCGTATCCATTCGCCTGATTACTTTGACCTCTCTCCTTGTCACTGGCAAACCGGATAAAATTTAAAGAACGTATCAACTGACCCGCATCGGTGCGTTTTCTGTTGAATCATCGGCCCGGACTGCCTTAGTTGATCGAGCAAGGAACAATGTTATGAGAATTCTACTTAGTCTGATCGTCTCTTTCGGTTTTATAAGTGCACTGAGCTTCGCCGAGGAAGATGAACGCTCCGTATACCTTCGCCCCTCCGAGGACGCGCCCGTGATCGGCACGTTGCCAAAGGGCGCGTTTGTGATGTCGCCGACCCAGCCGGCTGAATTGAGCGATCGCCAAAGAGCCGAAGGATGGGAAGCAATTTCTTATCTCGATCATCTACAGGGATTCGTACAGCGGACCGATCTGACGAAAGATCTTTTCGTCCAAACAGGCGCGCGCATCTACAGCCACGAGCGGAGCGATCCCCGTTATCTGCTCACTCTTGCCGAAGCGGAAGATCATTACGAAATCGAAAACCTAACAGCCAACTGGGTCGAAGTCTCCTTCCGGAAACCGATCACTGCATTCATCCGTTCCGACGATTCCAATTCACCTTCACCTGTCGGCATCGGAACCGCATCCCAAAGCGACGGCGATCTCTTCGATTCACCGGCCGAACAAAAAGAATCCGTTGCAAAACAGGAACCAAGCCGAGCACCCGTTGCAACGAAGTCCGCAATTTCGGACGACAGCATTCTCCGCACCTTCGAAGGTTGGCTCGGAACTCCGCGCAGCTTTTTTGGCAGAAAACCGCTCTACCCTTATCAGATCGTCGATGCATCCGGAAATCGCATTGCCTATCTTGATCTCAGCCGCCTCCTGATCACGACGCCCCTCGAACATTTTATCGGCCGCAAATTCCTTTTCTACGGCCGCGCAGAACCGATTGAAGGGAAACGTGATTTCGTCATTCGTGTGGAGCAAATGCGCCAGAATTGATCAAAAAATGGCTGAGATAATTGATGGAAATAAGATAGCGGCAGAGATCATCGCCGAATTGACAAACGAGGTGCGCAGCCTTCGGGGAACTCCATGCGTCGCCTTCATCCGCGTCGGCGACGACCCGGCATCGGTCTCTTACGTAAGAAAAAAAGACAAAACCGCTGCTGAGATCGGAATTAAAAGCCGCCTCCACGTCTTCCCCGAAACAGTCACGCAGGAGGAACTTTTCACCTTTATCGATCAGTTGAACGCCGACAATACCGTCCACGGGATTCTTGTTCAGGCGCCTCTTCCTTCCCATATCGACGAAACACTGACTTTCCGCCGGATCGATGCCGCCAAAGATGTCGACGGATTTCACACCGTAAATCTCGGCAAACTTTGTCAGGAAGACCGTAGCGGCTTTGTCGCCTGCACCCCGCAGGGAATCATGGAACTGCTCGAACGGAGCAACCTCTCCCTCGAAGGCAAACACGTTGTCATTCTCGGTCGCAGTCTAATCGTCGGCAAACCGTTTGCACTCCTCGCGGTGCAAAAAGGTCCCTTTGCAAACGCGACCGTTACCATCTGCCATTCCCGCACCAAAAATCTACCCGAACTCGTTCGGCAAGCCGATGTCGTCGTCGCTGCAATGGGAAAACCCGAGTTTGTTACCGCCGACATGATCAAGGAAAATGCTGTTGTGATCGATGTCGGCATCAATCGGGTCGCGGACGCCTCGCGCAAATCGGGTTATCGGCTGACCGGCGATGTCGATTTTTCCGCCGTCTCCGAAAAAGCCTCCCACATCACGCCCGTACCCGGCGGAGTCGGCCCGATGACTGTTGCGCTTTTGATGAAAAACACCGTCAAAGCCTATCGCCAACAGTCTCGATAGAAGTTCCCGGCTCGATAAAAGTTCAGCGGGACGATTGGTTTTGTAATACCGAATTCAGCAACCGCTCATCGCAGTTAAATAATCGGTTCGACCTTTTTTCTGACCTTTTAAGAACAAAGGCGGTGTCGTTTTTCGTCGGAGAAGCTCCCGACTTTATCTTTCGATTTCATCGCCCAAGCGCAAAGCAGGTTGGGATTGTGTCGATGAAAGGCTTTCTGTCTCCTCCGCACGTAAAAATCCTACTCCGGTGGTATGACTTTTTCAGATTGATCTTGCCGCTTTTTCGGAAAATCGTTGTGCTTCGATGAGCATCCACTTTGAAAAACGGTGAAACCCAAACCGAAAATCCTCGTCGTTGATGATCAACCGATCAACGTTCAACTCCTCAAACGTATGCTTGAGCGGGAAAATATGGAGGTGCGCACCGCTCAAAGCGGACAAGAATGTCTCGACGAGATCGAAAACGCTTTACCCGATGTTATTCTTCTCGATGTGATGATGCCGGGCATGGATGGCATCGAAGTTTGCCGCCGGTTGAAGCAGAACGAAGAGACGAAATCGATTCCGATTATTTTTGTATCGGCGCGCTCGAGCAAGGAAGGACGACTGGAAGGCCTCGCAAGCGGTGCTGTCGATTATATTACGAAGCCGATCGATCTGGATGAAACGCTCGCCCGGGTCCAAACCCAACTTCAGTTCCTCGAAATAAATCGCGAAAATATCGAACTCCAGAAGCGCCTGAGTGAGGCTCGTCGAGTTGCGACCATCGGAGCGATCACCCGCGGACTTGCGCATAATCTTAACAACCTACTCGGCGTAGCGGTCGGTTATGTGGAATTGATCAAAACCTATTACGATCAGCCGGCGATGGTTCAGAAAAACAGCATTTTGCTCGAACGATCGATCATGCGGATTGTTGAAATCGTCAAGCAAGTCAGCTACGTCGCGGTCGAAACGCAGGTTCCGCTTTCAACCATCAGCCTCCAAGAGCTGCTTAGAAATGCTGTCAATCGCTTTCAACAGGAAGCCCAAACCGATAATCAAGTGGAGATCATTGCTGACGGGGAAATTGTAAAAACCAATCCGGAAGTTATGGAGGATGCGATAGCCCGCGTCCTCGCGAATGCCTGGGAAAGCTACGGCGACGATTCCAATGGAGGACTCCGACGAATTATTCTTTCGGGAACCGTCGAGGACCAGGAAGATCGAAAACGGCTGATTCTGACCGTCGACGACCACGGAAAAGGAATCGATCCGGCGATCAAAGAAAATATTTTCGAACCATTTACCAGTTCCAAACGAACGGTCGGAACCGGAATGGGCCTTGCCGTGGCGCGGCACTGTCTGCGCAATCTCTCCGGTCAGCTAACGATCGAAAACCGGCCCGGCGGCGGTACGCGGGCGACCATGATTCACGATTTTTAGTTCGGTTTTTGCTTTAAAAATAACCGGCCACTGAACGATGGTTTAACTTCCCTTTTCTTCGTCGACCATCGCGAGCCCAAAATCGATCGTGAGCACTTTTTTTCCTCCCGATTCGATCGATCCGCGCAAAAAATAAAAACGGCTGATCGTTTCTTCGAGTTTGGCGCGGATCAAAAGTTCGTCGCCCGGCCGAACGATATTTCGAAACCGAGCATCCCTGATCCGGGTTAATACAGGCGTCAAACCCGATTTTTCCGCAACTTTTCTGACCAAAAAAACTGCCCCGGTCTGAAAAACAGCTTCGCAGAGTAAAACTCCCGGCATAATCGGATTGCCGGGATAATGTCCCTCGAAAAAAGCTTCATCGGGGCGAATCAACCGTTTTGCCGTCGCACTCTCCTCCGAAACCTCGACAATTTCGTCGATGAATAAAAAGGGTGGTCGATGCGGAATCGCCCGGTAAATTTCCTCTAAATGTTCCATTCCAAAAAATCTGCGCGACCTAAGCCTCTTCGAGAACCGCTTCCCGCTCGGTTTTCTTCGCGTGCAGATACCGGTCGACCTTGTTCGCGACAATCACCCCGTAGTTAATCGTTCCGAGCCAGCCCGACATGATAATTCCGACCGATCCGGCATGGTACAGGCCCTTAACCTGCTCCGGCAGATCCATCGAAATCTTCAAACCTTCAAACTTCGTTCCAAATGAAGCTCCGGCCTGGTGATGAGTGTAGAAATTGATCGTGCGCGGCGTAGCGGCTTCAAAGTGCTCGATTTTCTCCCGAATATCCGGGAGAAATTTCTCCAGAGAAATCAGCGATTCCTCAATGAGACGTTCTTTTTCCTTCTGATATTCCTCCTCAGTCAATTCTGACCAATCGTCGTAAAGACTATTCAAGGACGCAACAATCGCATGGCGATCGTGACCGGGACGCATGGTCGGATAATAAACCGAGAATGTGCGGCTTTCGGTGTTCAAATGAACGAGCTCTTCACTCGAAAAGCGTTTGGCCTCGGAAGTAAAAATCAGATCTCCGATATCGGGAATCGTTTCATCTTTCTTCAATCCGAAATAGACCTGACAGGAGCTGTGGTTCAGTCGAACCGCCCTGGCCTCTTCAAGATAATCGGAAGAAAAGTTCTCCTCGCCTGCGAGTTTGAAGATCGTGTTTTTGAGATTTGCATTGGAGAGGACCGCATCACATCCGATAAATCGTCCATTGGCGACGATTCCCCTGATTTTCCGCTCACCATCTTCGGT
>DATGSL010000356.1:0-2316 GCA_035302665.1 Opitutales bacterium
ACCGGCACCGACTCCGACCGAAACTCCCGCCGGACGGCTCGCCGTATAATAGACCCAAATCTCCCTTTCGCCCCCGGCCGACCGTTCCGTAAAACGTCGATCGGGTTCGCCGAGCGCAACGAGAACCATCTCTTCGGAAAACCCAACGTTGACCTCGCCCGATTCGACCATTTCCCGCTCCTCCGGTGAAAGCGCTGCCATCATCTCCGGATACTCCCGCGCCCGTTTCTGAGGCGTCGAGCATCCGCCCAACACGATCAGCGTCATCAAAAAAAACGTCATTCTCCACATCATACTTCCATCACTCCTTTAACAGAATCTGGCTTGTTCAGCTTTTCCGCACCTGCTAACTTCTTTGAACCCGTTCGTCTGCTTGAAGTCGCCGGAAATGGTTTTCACGCGGCGCTTCAGTTCCGGTAAACTTACCGCCGAACGGAAATAAGAACAACCCAAAAGGATCAGTATGAAACTCACTTATCTCGGACATTCCTGCATTTTTATCGAAAGCAAAGAACACCGCATCATCATCGACCCGTTTTTGACCGGCAACGATACCGCGGCGGCAAAAGCCGACGAAATCAAATGCGAATTTATCTTGCTGACCCACGGCCACGATGACCATGTCGGCGACACAGCAGAAATCGCACGCGCCAACGACGCTACGATCGTCGCGAACTTTGAAATCTCGGAATATTTTGCCGCACAGGGCCTAAAAGTTCATGGAATGAATCCGGGCGGCGCTCACGACTTTCCATTCGGCCGGTTAAAAATGACGATCGCTCATCATTCCTCGAGCCTCGGCACCGACAAAGGCCGCATCTACATGGGAAATCCGGCCGGTCTTTTGATCACAATTGACGGGAAAACCATTTACCACGCCGGCGATACAGCTCTTTTCCTCGACATGAAACTGATTGGCGAAACTTCGGAAATCGATGTCGTGATCTTGCCGATCGGCGACAATTTTACCATGGGAATCGACGATGCAGTAAAAGCCTGCGAATTTTTAAAAGCGCGCCAAGCTGTTCCGGTTCATTACAATACGTGGCCGATCATCGCGGCTGATCCAGATGAATTCGCACAAAAAGCAACGGCGATCGGATGCGAGGGGAAACCGCTCAAACCAGGCGAATCCCTAGAAATTTAAAACGATCCGAGCGAAAGGAGCGGTCCGTCGCGCGCCACTTCCGGGGATTGCCAACCGGCTTCAACATACCTTTACTTGCGAACGATGAATCCACGGCTGCTCCTCGCTCTTTCCCTCGCACTCAATGCCGGACTCGGCACGCTGCTTATTTTGCAAACAGCGAGCCGTCCGTCGCCTCCATCCGACTCGCCGCAATTGCTCGGAAATGAAACCTTCATGTCCAATGGAGATGCGAACGAATCGGTTGCGGATCCGGATAGCGAAGGCGGACCCGATTACCGCCGACTTTTTGCTGCGCTTCGGGCAACCGGGCTCCCTCGCGACGAGATTGAGCAAATTCTTCGCGGTGCCGCTTTGAGCGATTGGCAGGACGATCTCCGCGGTCTCCGGGGCCTTTCGCTCTCCGGGCGAATGGATGAGGAAACGTTGCGCGAACTTATTGAACTTCGCCGCGCCCGGGAAGCCGCCCTCTCCCAGGTCACTGGCAAGGAAGAATTTCTTATTACCCATGGCTGGATGCTCGGCGATGCCTGGGATGAGATTCCTCCCGGAAAACAAAAAGCTGTGGTCATGCTTGAAGAAGATTACCAATTGCTTTTGGCCGAAGCCGGCGCATCCAGCTCGCCGGAGGCAAACGATGCGATCCGTTTACTTCACGAGGAACGCCTCCAGGATCTTTCGTCGATTTTGACCGATTCCGAACTCGCAGTCTACGACAGACTGGCGCATCCCGAACTCGAATCCCTTGGACCTGCGTCTCCAGCATCCGAAATTGCGGACAACCGACTCCCGCAACCGGCGGCACCGGCAGCATCGAGCGAAACTGCGGCCCCCATGCCCCGTGAAGCCGATCCTGCTTTTCAAGAACTCGTTCAGCTCACGGATCGCTTCGAAATCGCGCCCGAACGAGCCGCGGAGATCTACGAATTGCGCCGCGTGGTGCAGGAACAACGGGACCGACTCAGCGACGATCCCGATTTGACCGCTGAAGAACGTGAAGCGACGATCCGCTATCTCACGAATGATGCCCGCGAGGTGGTCCGCGTTTTGTTAGGAGAGGAAGCCTTTTCCGCCTATTTGGAATCCGACGGTGCCTGGTTGAGCAATTCCCCAGAAACAGACTGATCGTCGAGTTTCCCGAAGTCCGCGAAACGATTTTTTAGCGTTTC
>DATGSL010000357.1:0-3244 GCA_035302665.1 Opitutales bacterium
AAAGTCGTCGGGACCATGTCCGGGAGCCGTGTGGACAGCGCCGGTGCCGCTTTCAGTTGTCACATATTCGGCGAGAACGATCGGACTGGCGCGGTCGATAAAAGGATGCCGCGTTTCGGTATGTTCGAGCTCGGAACCGGAGATCGTTTTTACAACGCGGTGGTTTTCGAGCTCGCATTCTTTTGCGAATGTTTCGACCAGATCCTCGGCGATCAAAAACGTTTCGTCGCCCGATTCGACGAACGCATAGGTGATCCTCGGATGAACGGCGATCGCGAGATTCGCGGGGAGCGTCCACGGAGTCGTCGTCCAGATGACGGTGCTGACTTTTCCGGAGAGGCCGAATTTGGAAGGATCGGTTAAAGGAAAACGAACCCAGATCGAGGGCGACGTGTGGTCTTGGTATTCGATCTCGGCTTCGGCGAGCGCGGTTTCGCACGGGATGGACCAGTAGACCGGTTTTTTTGCGCGATAGACGAGACCTTTTTCGACGAAAACAGCCAAGGTGCGGAGGATTTCGGCCTCATAAGCCGGATCCATCGTCATATATTCGGCGGGCCAGTCAGCGAGAACACCGAGGCGTTTGAACTGGGAGCGCTGGATTTCGATATAATTTTTTGCGAATTTGGCGCACGCGTCCCGCAGTTCGGCGGTTGTTAAAGATTTTCCGGATTCCCGCAGATCTTTGGCGACTTTGTGTTCGATCGGGAGACCGTGACAATCCCAGCCGGGCACGTAAGGCGTTCGGAAACCGCGCATCGATTTGTAGCGAAGGATGATGTCCTTGGGGATTTTGTTGAGAGCGGTGCCGATGTGGACATCGCCGTTGGTGAATGGAGGACCGTCGTGCAGGACGTAGGCCGGTTTGTCGGCGTTCTTTTTTTGGATCGCTTCGTAGAGCGAAATTTTGTCCCACTGAGCGACCCTTTCAGGTTCGCGCGCAACGAGATTTGCCCGCATCGGGAAATCGGTCTTGGGGAGATTGAGAGTTTCTTTCAGGTCTTTAACCATGCCACGCAAATTTCGGAATTGCAGAGAGTTGCCCTGCAGTTGAAGAGGCGAAAGTAAGCATGTTGGCGAGAGAATCAACTTTTTTACAAAAAGAGGAAACCAAATTGCGGGGCGAATCGGCTTGCGGTGAAATTGGTCGGAAAGGGATTCATCAAAGGTTGGGGATTATGCCAGAGAGCCGATTTTTTCGGAATCAGGGTAACGGCTGAACGAAGGGCTGGGGAAATGATGAGTGCGGCGTTTTTACGAGCGCCGGAAGTGAATCTGGCTATAGTGAAAGGAGAATCAGAGGAAACGCCTCAAGATGAGCTCTTAAACAAAGTTTTGGGGCGTATCGGAAAAGATTTTTCGGCTTTTCGACCACCGACTGAATCAGGAAGAGCGCTATGGATTGGAGGAGCCAACTGCTGTATCTTGCAACGGTATGTTTTCTTGTCGGCGGGATCGATCGCGTCGGTTTATCCGGAAAATTTTTATTGCCGTGACGGTTTTTGTCGCGGCTATTTCGCTTGTTCGGGCAGAGGGGCCGGAGCAGTCGGCGGCGATTGAAGATCTTTTCATCGGTTTTCCAGATTCTCCAGGGCCGATGCGAACAGCAGCCGGAACAGGAGCTGGGGCGGTGCGACAGGTTCAATTGAATCCGCGGGCCCAGAGCGCAGAAACGCTTTCAAAGGGAGATTCGTTTAGAATTCCGTTGCTCAACGGAGAGAATCGGATGGCAACGGTCCATCAAGTGACTGAAGATTTGAACGGGACCCTTACCTTGACGGCCGAAATCGAGGATTCGGATTTTGGGTATTTTATTCTGTCAACGACGGGTGAAAAGAGTCTCGGGATCGTTTCGATTCCGGAGAGTGGCGGACATTATGCGATCAAACCTCAATCGGTAGAGATCCATCTTTTTGAGGAACTTTCGGCGGAGGAAGCAGGAAGCTGGGATTGCGGAGCGATGGAGATTCCCGCCTCGGCGATTCCGCAGCGAAGCCCGAATTCGATTGCAACGCAAACCTTTGGGGATCCGGCTGAGCCGGTGACGATCGACCTGATGATTGCCTATACTCCGGCGGCGCGGCAGTGGGCTGAAACGAATGCCGGAGGAATTTTTAACGTGATCGCTCTTTCGCTGCAAAAGGCCAGGCTTGTTCTTGAAAATAGCCGAACGTTTTTGACTCTGAATATTGTTGGCACGCTCGAGGTCGATTATGAGGAGAGCGGCAGTTCGTCGCTCGATCTGATTCGGCTGACTACTTCCGAAAGCTTCCATCCGTATGGACCGACCAGAAACGGACAATCGCTCATCGGATATATGGACGAAGTGCACGGTGTTCGCGATGCAGTCGGGGCAGATCTGGTTACTTTGATTACCTCGACAAGTGACGTTGGGGGAATGGCCTGGGTTTTGGCAAGCGAGCGGGGAAATCCTGCTTGGGCGTTCAATTTGGCGCGAGTGGAGCAAGTGGCCTGGACAACGACGCTTGTGCACGAAATCGGACATAATCTTGGGTTGCACCATCATCGTGCGCAGAATTTTCAGCCGGGACCTGGACTTTTTGCTTATTCCGCGGGTTGGCGGTGGTTCGGGAGTGATAATCGACCGTATGCATCGGTGATGACCTACGAAGCCGGAAGTTATTATTCGGATGGGATCGCTCATGCGGAGGTGCCCTATTTTTCGAATCCTGAGATCCATCATGCCGGTGTTCCGACTGGTGATTCGAATTTAGGAGATAATGCCCGGACTGTTCGCGAGACAAAACATCTGGTCGCTAATTACCGAAATAAGAGTGACATCACGATCAGCCAAGCGCTTGGTCAGGCGGATTGGGAGTGGAAAACAGGTGGAGCGGTTTCCTGGTCTGTGAATGGAGCCGGGGTCGGATCGCAAGGGTATGCGGCGCAAAGCGGATCGATTTCGGACAATCAGGAGAGTTGGTTGGAGACGACGGTTGAAGGACCGGGTAACTTATCTTTTTGGCTGCGGGTGTCGTCTGAGGAAGCCTACGATTTTCTTCATTTTTGCCTGAATGACGAAGAGTTAGGACGTTTTTCAGGCGAGGTCGGTTGGCAACGGAAAACCTTCTCCATTCCGATTGGATCTCACACGATCCGCTGGTCGTATCAGAAGGATCGATCGGTTTCGCACGGAGCGGATGCTGCGTGGATTGATGAGGTGGTTTGGGAGCCGCTCGTTTCGAAAGAGCCGTCAACTTATACAGAATGGTTGGCGCTAGCG
>DATGSL010000358.1:0-5552 GCA_035302665.1 Opitutales bacterium
TCTTCTGGAAAACCGGCTTCGGGCCGAAATCCTCGCTCATCAGGAAAAATCGGGCGCTGTTGCAGAGTTTCCGAACGAAGACCCGCTGAACGATCCCGGCCTTCTTCTCGCTCTTTACGAGGAGCGTTTTGGTCCGCTTGAAATCCCGGAACCGCCGATCGAAGAAATCGAAATCGCCGAACCGGAACCCGATTTCCCTGAAGTTTCCGAGGAGACTGAAATCGTTTCCACAGAGCCGGAGCCCGTTCCCGAGGATTTAACCGAAGAAATCGAACCGGCCAAAAAACCGTTCATCGTCGTAAAAATCCCGCAATGGGTGAAAAAACTTTCTGCCAAATTTTCCAGATCTCCGGAAATCGAACTCGCTGAAGAAGATTCGCCTTCAGCCGTCGAAACCGAACCTGTGCCTTCGGAGCTTCCCGAAGAAATCGATGAACCGGAAACAGTCGAAACCGACGTTGCTGACGCCGAAATCTCTGAACCGGAACCGGTAAAACCGGAGATTGTGATTCCGTCGATCGAGGAAATGCAGAAAAAACTGCTCGCAACGATCAAAATCACCGATGCCGATCTTCTTCGTCTTGCCGAAGAGCGGATGACTACTGTTAAGGAAGCTTTGCTCGCGACCGATCAGCTGGAACCAGACCGCATCTCCACAGGAACATCGGGCATGGATTCGCACACAAAAGCCGAATTCAAACTCCACTGAGTTAGCGAAATCTCATGGGCGAACCTCCTATACCTGAATCCGTTGGATTCACTTTGGAAGATCTTCCACTGCACGAAAATCTCTTCGGATTAGCGGTCAGCACAGTCGTTCTTCTCCTGGGGATCATCCTTCTTCAGGCGGTAACGTCGCGGTTTATCCGAAAAAGAGTCGTATCGCCGGAGTTGCGCCGAAAATGGCTCGTGCAATCCCGAAACGGAATCGTCCTTCTACTCGTATTCGGGATCATCTTCATCTGGGGCTCGGAACTGCGAAGTCTCGCCCTTTCGGTCGTTGCGCTCGCCGTTGCGATGGTCGTTGCCACAAAAGAACTCATTGTCTGCATCACCGGCACGATCCTCAAAACAGGAGGCCGCTCTTTTAAAATCGGCGACCGTATTCAGATCAAAGATTACAGGGGCGACGTCATCGATCAGACTCTCCTGACAACCACGATCATGGAGATCGGTCCCGGCAAACTCAACCACCAGCGGACCGGCCGGATCACCGTCATTCCCAACAGCCTTTTTGTCTCGGAAGCGGTCATCAACGAAAGCTACACCCACGCGTATGTTCTCCATGTATTCATCGTTCCTTTCAAGCGGAGCGACAAATGGCAGGAAGCTCAAAAAGCACTTTTAAAAGCTGCTCAAAAACAATGTCGCCCCTATCTGGAAGATGTTCGAAAACATATGAAAAAGCTCAGCGACCAAAAAGGCTTCGACCCGCCTTTGGTCGATCCGCGCGTGACGATTCAAGTTCCAGCCGCCGACGAAATCCACCTGATCGTGCGGGTCCCCGTCAAAGCGACACAGCGCGGCCAAATCGAACAGGCAATCCTCTGGGAAGTTTTCACAACCGCCCAATTCTCGAAGTCGATCCCCAACGAAAAAGCCCTCGTCGAGAAGCCCGAAGAAGACGCAGAACTCGCCACGCAATAACGGAGCGAAGTTAAACAAAACCAAGAGCGCCTTTCCTCCATTTAAACGTCCGGGATTCGCCCCACTCGATCTACATGCAGCGGTTGCAACTCCTTCAACTATCGTTCATAAAACTTAAATCCAACAATGCGAAATAGTTTTAAAACGATGCAGAGAACAAAAAGGAATTGCCTGAATCGTCCGAGCCCCACCCAACCGGCTGCCCCGACGATCCCTTCCATCACCGGTTACACAGCGCCCAAAAACCGAACCCTTTCTGGTTTTCTTTAAAAAGACCTTTCCCAGGCACATGCCCTTCTCCGGTCCCCATTCTTCCCGCGAATCTGTTCGAAAACTGCAACAGGAACTCCACCGTTTCGTCGTCGACGAATCGACCGCCAGACGACAATCGCATCGGCGCCTTTGGTCACTGCCGATCGAAGAGCGCAAAAGACAGGGCAAATGCATCTCCGGCCTCCGCTTCATCCGTTTCCACGACAACGAAACGGCCGTTTTCCATTTTTCCCGAAATGATTCCGACTTCCGCGAGGACGATCATCTCCGATTGAGCCGCGGCGATCCAGCCGTCGATGGCGGTATCCGAACTTCGATTTTTCGCGAAACAACCGATCAGCTTTATCTCCGCATTCCGCATTCGCACGATTTTCAACCCGATCAAGAATGGGTTCTCGATATCGATTTTATCGACTTGGAACGTTTCTACCTGGAGGCCATCGCCGAACTCGGAGAAACCGCCCGCGGCCGCGATCGGATTTTACCACTTCTCGACGGACAACTCGCTTCCGAACTCGACCTCGCCGAATTCGACCAAAGCTGCGATGCTTCCGAGAAAGCCGGTTTCAACGATTCCCAAACCGAAGCAATCGCCACCGCCGTTTCCACCGATCTCTGCTGCCTGATTCAAGGTCCGCCCGGAACCGGAAAAACCCGTTCGCTCGCCGAAACCGTCTCCCAACGTGCCGCCCGCGGCGAACGTATTCTCGTCACCAGCTTCACTCACCGCGCGATTCACAACGCCCTCAATGCAATCGAACGCGCACAACCCGATTGCCCCATCGCAAAAATCGGACGAAAAATCTTCGATCCCGATCTCCGCGTCGAACAATTCGAAACCTTTTCCGACACCCCTTTCGCTCAATCCGCATCGAGCTACGTCATCGGCGCCACACCTTTCGCTTTGCGAACAAGCCGACTGAATAACATCGAATTCGATACGGTTATTTTCGACGAAGCTAGTCAAGTTACTTTGCCGCTCGCCATCATGGGAATGTTGAGCGGCGATTCTTACATTTTCTTCGGCGATGACAAACAACTGGCACCGGTGCTTCAAACAATCGATCCGGCCGATGCCCACCATTTTTCCATTTTCGGCAGATTGCGCGGAAAATGCCCCGAATCCATGCTCACAACCACCTATCGGCTGAATCACTCCCTCTGCCATTGGCCCTCCGAGTCTTTTTACAATGGAATCCTTTCGCCCGATGAGCAGGTCGCCGAGCGCCGCCTTCTGCTCCGATCGCAACCCCAAAACCATCGGGAACTGCTCGATCCGAATTCGCCTTCGGTCTATCTTCAGATGCCCATCGGTCGAAGCAAAACCTATTCCCGACAGGAAACCCATCTCGTCGTCGAACTTCTCGAAGAAGCTTATCGCTGCGGCCTTCCTCTTTCGGAAATCGGTGTCGTTTCCCCTTTCCGCCGCCAGGTGCGCGAAATTCGGCGTCTTCTCCAGGCCCGAAAACGCATTCCCGACGAACTCGCCGCCGATTGCACCATCGATACGGTCGAGCGAATGCAAGGCCAGGAGCGCGAAATGATCATCTGCTCGCTCGCCGCATCCGATCCGGAATTTATCGAATACCGCCGCGACTTCCTTTTCCAACCGCAACGCCTCAATGTCACCGCCACCCGCGCCCGCACAAAATTCATCCTTCTTGCCAGCCAAACCTTCCTAAGCCTCCCTTCCTTCGATCCCGATTTTGCCGAATTACAGGAAAATCTCCGCTTTCTCCGGGAATGCTCCCTCCAGCTTGAATGGGACAATTCCCGGGGCGCCGAGATCCCAACCGATTCCCTAAAACGGGAAAATGAAATACCATGGCTCGAATGATTCCCAGTCAACCGGTCGGCCGCGTTAGCCCCGAGGTCGCCACCGCTTTCAGACGTCTGAAACAGATGCCCGGAGACGATTGTGTTTGCTGCCTTTCCCTTCCTCTTAACGACGAAATCAGACCGGAATTCCTCGTCATCTACAAAGAACGAAAAGCGTTTCTTCTCTCCGTCTCACCGGTTTCCGCCGAAGCTGCGGAAAGCGTGATTCAACAATCGCTCTTCTCCGACGACAGCGACCAATTGACACCTGCCAGTTTTGGCCTTCGCGAAATCGGGGTTCTGGAAACGTTTTCCGAAAATGTTGCCGCTGAACTTGGACTCGGCGATCGACCGATCGAATCACTCGAACGGGCAATTCTTTTTCCACATGTCCCCCAATCGATCCTCGAAAGAATTCGTCAAATCCGTCCCTCCGATGGACTCGAATTCTGGGGAAAAGAAAACCTTTCGACTCTGGCCCTGCACAAACGTTTCTCAAAACACGATCCGGGCGAAGATGATTGCGGCTCGCTGATCCAGGTTCTCCGCACGCATTTCTCTCCGGAAGTTCGCATTCCGAAACCGATGGTCGGCCGCTCTCACGCAAAACGGGATCTCGCTGCTGGACTGACGTCCCACCTCCTCGATCTAGATCAGGAAATGATCACAAAACTCGACCTCGCCCTCTCTCCGGAAGCCGAGGAGACCGTTTCCGAGATTCGCACGCGACTGATCACCGGCGTTGCCGGAAGCGGAAAATCACTTGTTCTCCTTTATCGGGCCATGTTGCTCGCCCGCATCCACCCCGGTTCCCGACTGCTGATCCTCACGCACAACCGCCCTTTGCGCGGCGACCTGCACGACCGCTTCAATCGGATCGCGCCCGATTCCAAAGTCGATTGGGGCACCTTTTACCAATGGTGCAAGGTAAGGATGGGATCTCATTGGCGTGAAATTCTGAAACCGTGGGAGCGAAACGCGCTAATCGAGCAGATTCTTGATGAAACCAAAGCAACCGGCCGGGCCTTCACCACCGAATTCATCCTTGAAGAAATCGACTGGCTCAAAGATCATGGAATCATCAACCTCCTCGATTACCTCACCACGCCCCGAACCGGCCGCGGTTACGCCCTTCAGGAAAACCAACGCCGCACGATCTTCCAAATCTACAAAAAATATCAACAGCAGCTGGTCGACCGAAAAATCGACGACTGGAGCAATATTCCCCTCCGCTTCCTCCACTTAATTGACAACAAGGAACTCCAGCTTCCGCTCTACGATTTCATTTTCGTCGACGAAGCCCAATTTTTTGCACCGGTCTGGTTCGAGATCGTGCAAAGAGCCGTTCGACCGGAAACCGGACAACTTTTCCTCGCTGCGGACCCAACCCAAGGCTTTCTAAAACGCCGAATTTCATGGGCCGGAAGCGGCCTGAATGTTCGGGGCCGGACAACGCGACTTCAGCATTCCTACCGAAATACCCGCGAAATCCTCTCCTTTGCCGCCCGGTTTTATAAAAGCCGTCTTCCGGAAGACGACGAAGAAATCAACCTGCCCGAAGCTGACGACTGGAACCGCCTTCCCCACGGCCCTGAACCGCAGTTTATCGAACTCAATGCAGCTCAGGATGTGATTTCCCGCACAGCGAACGAAATTCTCGAAAGCATCGAAATCGGTTTTCCTCCCGGTCAGATTCTCGTCCTCGTAGCCGCTTCAAAAGTCGATCAGACAATCGAACGCCTGCTCAATGCCATCAATCGGACCGGCACCTTCGCCATCAACGTTCAAAAAACGTTCGACTCAACGAAGGTCAA
>DATGSL010000359.1:0-4218 GCA_035302665.1 Opitutales bacterium
TGGGAGAAACGTCTCGCCTACGAGTTGCTGGCTGATTTGCTGAACGATAAAGATCTCGAAGAGGCGAAAAGCAATGTCACCCGCCGCTACGAACGTCTGCGCCGAACGCTTCGAGATACGGAAGCACACGAAGTACAGGAGGTTTTTCTTTCATCGTTCAGTAAGCTTTACGATCCGCATTCGTCTTTCCTTTCGGCGAGCACCTTGGAAGATTTTAGCATTCAGATGCAGTTGTCGCTTGTCGGGATCGGAGCCCAGCTTTTGAGCGAGGATGGTTATTGCACGATCAAGGAATTGATACCGGGCGGACCGGCTGCGCTTGATCTGCGACTGAAGCCGAATGACCGGATCGTCGCTGTGGCGCAAGATGGAGAAGAGCCGGTCGATGTCATTGACATGAAGCTCCGTCACGTCGTCGAGATGATTCGGGGTGAGAAAGGCACAACTGTTCACTTGACGGTTATTCCGGCCGAAGCGACCGATTCGTCGGTGCGCCGGACGATTTCGCTTGTTCGCGATGAGATTCGACTGACTGCGAGCCGGGCGCGTGCGACGGGTCACGAGGTTCCGGGAGAGGACGGGCAAATCGTGCCGGTTGGCGTGATCGAAGTTCCGTCCTTTTATGGTTCGGTCGGCAGCGAACGGCCGGGCCACACGAAAACGAGCACAACGGACGATGTTCGGGAGCTGATCGGAGTTTTGAAAGAAGCCGGAATTGAAGCGTTGGTGCTCGATTTTCGGAGAAATGGCGGCGGGTTGTTGACGGAAGCGATTCGATTGACCGGATTGTTTATCGAAAGCGGTCCGGTGGTTCAGGTGAAAAGCTCCAATGGCGATCTTCGTGTCGATCCGGATAAAGACCCGTCGGTTGCGTATTCAGGCCCGCTCGGAATTTTGGTTTCGCGCAACAGCGCATCGGCTTCTGAGATCGTGGCGGGAGCGCTTAAAAGCTACAATCGCGCTCTGATTCTTGGTGAAAGCTCCACTCATGGAAAAGGAACGGTTCAGGCGATTTACGAGCTTAAAAATTATCTTTTCCGAAGTGCAGCGAAGACCGGGGCAGCTAAATTAACGGTTCAGAAATTTTATCTTCCCGATGGTCAGTCGACGCAGAACCGGGGAGTCGTTCCGCATATCGTTTTTCCATCTTTTAACGATTATCTTCCGGTCGGAGAGGCTGATTTGCCCAATGCTCTCGCTTGGGACACGATTCCGGTCGGGAACTGGGAAGAGGAGCGCGATCGGTTTCCGATCCGTTCGCCGCTTGAGAGTGATTTGATCACCCGATTGCAGAAGCGAAGCGAAGCGAGGCAACAGCAATTGGAGGAATTTCAGTATTTGAGAGGAAATATCGAGTGGCTGCGGGAGCGGCAGGAACAAAATTCCATTTCTCTCAATCTTGAAGAGCGGAGGACTCAGAAGGAACTCGACGAAGAGTTTCGGGAGAAAATGAAGGCGACCGAAAAAAGGTTGGCACAGGACGACTTTGATTTTGAAGAATTTACTCTCGATTCGGTCGATGAGCCAGAAGTTGCGACTGTTGAGTTGGATTTGGATGCCGACTCCGATGTCGATTCGGAAGAAAGCAGCGAGAGAAGCACGCTCGATATCCACCTTCGCGAAAGCCTGCGTATTTTGGCCGATTTGGTCGATCTCGGCGATTCCGTTTGGGCGGTAACGGCTCAGAAAGCGGAAAACTCGAAATAATTCAGGAGAGCGGTTCGCTGAACCGGATGATCGGATGTTCCAGAAAATGGGGACATCGGCGCGGTAAGGCTTTACAAGCTGAGGCCGGTGTTTAGGCTCGTTTCTATGCGAGTTTTTAGATCCCGTTCCCCGCTTCTCCGACGCTTGTTCCTCAGCATCAGTGCTTTTGCCGTAGCCGTTGCGGCCATTGCTCCGCTCCAGGCGGAGATGCGTCCGGTTCACAAAAGTTTGAAAATGAATATGGTCAGGATCGAAGGATCGCTGACCGACAAGTTTCGGGTCGCGCGCGATGCCGGTTTTAAGGGGATTGAACTCGATAGTCCCGGACTCAACGTTGAGGAAGTGAAACAGGCGATCGCGGAAACCGGGCTTCCCGTGGATGGAACCATTTGCCGGACTCATTGGCAAATCCGCCATACAGATCCGGATCCGGAAGTCCGCGCCCAAGCGCTTGCCGACCTTCAGAACGCTCTACGTGAGACGCATGCGATCGGCGGCAACACCGTTTTGCTTGTTCCGGGTCATGGACGGGATGGAACTTCAGAGGAGGTCTGGGATCGTGCTTTTAAAAATATTAATCAGGCTGTTCCGCTGGCGGCAGAACTCGGCGTCGTGATCGCGATCGAGAACGTTTGGAACCACTTTCTTTACGAACACGACGGACCTGCTGATCAAAGTGCGGATGAGTTTGTTGAGTTCGTCGATGCTTTCCGGTCGCCGTGGGTCGGCATGCAATTCGATATCGGGAATCACCAAAAATATGGCGATCCGGCCGAGTGGATTCGAACCTTGGGCCCGAGAATTGTGAAGCTCGATGTCAAAGATTGGGGACGCGAGTCCGGTTGGTCTCCGATCGGACAGGGCGATGTCGATTGGGGAAATGTCCGGGAAGCGCTCGCCGAGATCGGATTCACCGGCTGGGCCGCAGCGGAAGTGGCCGGAGGAGATGGCGACCATCTGAAGATGGTGAGCGAGCAGATGGACGAGGCATTCGGTCTTCGTTAGTCGCTATCGGTCGTAACCGGATTTGGCGGGCCGATGCTGGGGTCGGTGAGGCGGCTCGGCCGTTTTCGCTGGATGCGTGGCGCTCGCTGCGGTACGCTTTCGGAGAAATTTTTATGAATAGCTTCCAAAAATCATTTCTTCGCGGCCTTGGCCAGAGGCTCCGACCGACGATCCGCGTCGGGAAAAAATCGCTCGACGAAGGTTTCATCCGGGAGCTTCAGTTGATGCTCGATCAACAGGAACTGGTGAAAGTGAAGTTTGCGGCGCATAAGGAAGAAAAAAAGGAGTTATCTCAACGGATGGCGGAGGAAGTAGATGCGGAGGTCGTCGGGATGATCGGACACAATGTTCTTCTTTATAAGGAACATCCCGATCCGGAGAAGCGGCACATTCGGCTTCCCAAAGGTCGCGATGATAAAAGTCCGGCGACAGAAGAAGGATCAAATGGAGATTTTTAACATGCGTATTCTTGTCTTTTTTCTCATCTCGTTTGCGGCACTCGGATTGCATGCCGCGGAAAAATACGACCTGATTTTATTGAATGGACGCCTTCTCGACGGCTCGGGAAATCCGTGGATTTATGCCGATGTGGCGATTGAAGGTGAGCGAATTGCGGCGATCGGAGATCTTTCGGATGCGGCGGCCGATCGGATCATCGACGCGGCGGGACTTTATGTTGCTCCCGGTTTTATCGATACGCATTCTCATGGGGCTGCAGGACTCGGAAATGCGAAGCGTGCCGCAGCGGGAAATCTTTTGAAGCAGGGAGTCACGACGATTTTCGTAAATCCCGATGGTGGGGGAGCGACCGATCTTGTTGCTCAGGCGGAGCGATTTGAGAGCCATGGAACCGGGGTCAATTTCGGACAAATGGTTCCGCACGGATCGGTTCGGGCAAAGGTTGTTGGTCGGGAGGACCGTCATGCGACCGAAGAGGAGATGGAGCAAATGCGTGCGCTCGTGCGGGAAGGAATGGAAGCAGGAGCTTTTGGGCTTTCTTCCGGTCCCTTTTATGCGCCTGGAAGTTTTGCTCCGACGAGTGAATTGGTTGAGCTTTCGAAAGTTGCGTCAGAATTTGGAGGAGTTTATCAAAGCCATATCCGCGATGAATCGGATTATTCGATCGGAGTTGTGAAAGCGGTCGATGAAGTGATCGAGATTGCGGAACAGGCGGAATTGCCGGGGATTGTGACGCATATCAAGGTTCTCGGACCGCGGGTTTGGGGATATTCGGCGGCCCTTGTTCATCGAATCGAGCGCGCCCGTGCCCGTGGGATTGAGGTTTTTGCTGACCAATATCCGTATCATGCTTCCCAAACTTCGCTCTCTGCCGGATTGGTTCCGCGTTGGGCTCTGGATGGCGGCCGAAGCCGTTTTCTCGAACGGATGAAAGATCCGGAGGACCGTGCGCGGATTCGGGAGGATATGATCGACAATCTCGATCGGCGCGGCGGTGGAGCGCGTATTTTGATTTCGTCCTTCGCGCAGGAACCGGAACTTGCCGGT
>DATGSL010000360.1:0-10010 GCA_035302665.1 Opitutales bacterium
CCGACGTCAAGTGATTCCTCGTATTGAGGAGATGAGCGTCTCACCTCAGGAATTGAAGGATCCATGCGGAGAGGATGGGCATATGCCGGTCCCCGGACTGGTTCACCGCTATCCGGATCGGGTTCTCTTTCTCGTGACCGACCGCTGTGCGGCTTATTGCCGTTATTGCACGCGCAGTCGACTCGTCAGCAATAGTCAGGGCTACGATTTTCATCCGGAATTTGAGCAAGGCCTCAAGTATATCGAGGAACATCCGGAAGTGCGCGATGTGCTTCTCAGTGGAGGAGATCCTCTGTTGCTAGCCGATCGCAAACTCGATTATCTGCTCGGACGTCTTCGTGCGATCAAGCATGTCGAGTTCATTCGAATCGGTTCGCGGATTCCGATTTTCCTCCCGCAGAGGATCACGCCGGAGCTGTGCAAAATTTTTGAAAAGCATGAACCGATTTGGATCAGCATCCATGCCAACCATCCGCGCGAATGTACCGCGGAGGTAAAAGAGGCGTGTGATCGCCTCGCCCGGGCTGGCGTTCCACTCGGCAACCAATCGGTGCTTCTCAAAGGGGTAAACGATGATGCGGAAGTGATGAAGTCGCTCGTCCACCGCCTCTTGCAGATGCGGGTCCGACCTTATTATCTCTATCAGTGCGATTTGATCACCGGCAGTGCGCATCTGCGTGTCGATCCGCGCAAAGGATTGGAGATTATTGAAAAACTTCGCGGACACACAACCGGTTACGCGATTCCTCAATTTGTGATCGACGCACCAGGCGGTGGCGGAAAAGTTCCGATCAACCCCGAATATGTGCAATCGATCGACGACGAGGAGATCGTCTTCCGCAATTACGAAGGACGGATCTTTCGCTATCCGGTCCGTTCGGAACCGAGCGAACTTGATAAATCGATCGCGCTGCCGGCCGAACTTCTTGTTTGATCCGAAGCTTTTTGGCGACGCGCTCTGGGCTGGATAACCAGAAACCAGAGCGCGACTGGCGCCAGGAAGTGCGGCGCCCGCAAAAGAACTTCCGGATAGGAGGCAAGTCCGAGACTGATCGGCCGCGAAAGGGCGGTTATCAGTCCCCAAAAGCAGAGCCAGCCGAGTAGGGGACGGGAAAGTCGGAACAGCGTGAGTCCCGCAACTGCGAAATCGACCCAAGCGATGATCGTCAATGCGATCCCGGCGGAAGCTTCGGTCATCGAAATTCCGAAGGTGCGGGCACTTGCGAGGATCAGGTCGACAAAAACAGGATTTTTGCCGAGCGCTTCAAAGCCGTGGGTAAAAAAGACGACCGCGAGTCCGATTCGCAAAATCCATTCAGCTGTCCATCGGCAGAGCTTTTCCGCTTTAAAAACCGATCGCGACACCACCAATGGCACAAGAGCGAGCGGAGCCAGATAACGGAGTGCCTGCGCAAAAAGGGTGAGTTCGAAAAACGCATATCCGCCGTTGTAATAACCAGCGTAGGCTTCCGCAAACGCGATTCCTGCAATCAGCAGCACGATCAGGATTGAAGGGAAAATCAGTAAAACCGTCGCCAATCCAAGAAGGGCGAAGGAGCCGATTTTCTCAAACAGAAAGATCGTGTCGTGAGAGATTCCCCAATCCATCAGCGCGACTCCGCCGATCGCCGATCCTTTTCGCGTCAGGAGGGCGATGGCCAATCCAGCCGAAAAAAGGAAGGTGGAAAAGCGTAAAACCAGATCGGCGGCAAAAACGCCAACCGGCTGCGAAACCTCAGAAGTTCTTTTTTCCAAAGCTCCGATTTCTTCTCTACCGAGAGTTGTCGATTGCATAAAAGGGTCTACTTCGCGGCCGTATCGAGGCGCGGCGAAAGAGTAAAATCATCGAGAATCTCGCCGTCCATACCGATTGCCCGCACGCGGAATTCTTTTTCGGATATTTCAAAGAGATGGACGTGGTGGGCCGATTTTGCAAAACCGGGCTCCTGCAACCACCAGCGGCTCGTGTCGGGTTGACGTTGGGGAACGCCGAGACCGCCGTCGCCGATGTACACGATTCCATTTTCAAGGTCGGGAGCGTGCGAACGAATCGGAAGCGTCCGTTTCAACGCGTGGTCGTGCGATTCGCAAACGAGATCGATGTTGTTTTTCTCAAAAATAGGAACCCAATTATCTCGTCTCGCGGCGCCGTCCTGGAGATTTCGAACGCTGGAGTAAGCCGGACGGTGGTAAGAGGCGATGACCCACCGATTCTGTTCCCGAACGGCCGGGAGTTCCTCCGCGAGCCACGATCGCTGATCTCCGGCGAGGCTGATCTCGGTATTGAGCGTGACCAGTGCTGCTCGATCCGATAGCTGAGTCGTGTAATAATAATCGGTTGCTTCCGGCCACGTAAACATTTCTTCAAAACCGATTTGGCGATCGTGATTTCCGCGCGCGGGAATGATCGGAAGAAGGCGACCGGCTTCGGTCGTTGTGAGTTCGTGGTCGGCGAGCCACGGATCGAGATAACGCCACTCTGCCCGCATGCAATAATCACCGCCGTGAATCAGAGCGAGAATTTCCGGATTTTCTTCGACCAGAGCCGCCATCCGCAAATTCATCATTTGACGATCGTTGTGGTCGTAGGGATTGGCTCGGCCGATGCGTGAATCACCGCCAAACAAAACCTTAAAGGGCTGATCGTCGGCAAAAGCGGTGCGGAAATGGTATTCCCGGGAAAACTCTCCGTCACTTTCCAGAACGAGATAATAGGTCGTATTCGCTTCCAGATCTGAAAGATGAACATGGTGGTAAAAACCGGGTTCGGACCATTCGTGGTCCTCGGCAACCATCGTGTATTCGCCATCTTTGAAGGTGTTTTCGCGGAACGCATAGTTCTCATCGGAAGCGGATCGAGATTCGATATCGTAATGCACCCGGTGAGTCTTGCCCGGAGTTCGCGTTGTCCAGGAAATAACCGCCTCGTGTGCCGGGTTTTTCATCCAAAGCACGCGGACATGTTCGAAAACCGAGGAGCGCTCGCTTTCTGCCGCAGCAACGGAATTACCGGAGAGGAAAGCTAAACCGCTGATGACGAGAGCGAAAAGAAGGAAATAACTGCGAGGTTTCATATGAGAATTGAGCATGAAATCCTTTTTAAAAGGTCAAGAAAAGGGATTGCAGTCATTCATCACAGGAAAACGGCCGAAAGTCCAGAGGAAGCCGGGGGAAGGCAGAAGCGGAAGTTAGAAGGTAAAAGGGAGAAGGCAAAAGGTGGAAGGTGAAAGGGTGGGAAAGTGGATGGGGTGAAAGCGGTTACAATTTATTTTTTTAGAGCCTCTTGCAATGGGTCGTGAAATTTGCCACTGAACAGAAATGCAGCAGAAGCCTAGAGAGATAAGAATGGGTGTGATCGGTCTCGGATGGCCGGGAATCCGACACAGTGAGGCGGTGCGGAAATGCGCGGATGCCCGGCTTTGCGCCGCGGCGGATCTCGATGAATCAAGGCGGAAGGAATATCAGGATCTTTTTCCCGGAACCAAAGTTTTTTCCGATTACAAGGAGATGATCGCGGATAATGAGATCGATGCGGTGATCATCTGTCTGCCGAATTTCCTCCATTCGCCGGTTACATTGGAGGCATTGCGGGCAGGAAAACATGTTCTTTGCGAAAAGCCGCCGGCATTGCACGCAGCTGAGATGCGCGAGATCCGCGATGAAGCCGCGCGCCGGTCGCTCGTTTACGCGTTTGGCCGTCAGATGCGTTTTACCGAATCGATGAGAGCTGCCCGCGAAATCATCGACTCGGGCCGGTTGGGTGAAATTTATTATGCGCGTTCGAGCTGGGTTCGTTCCCGGGGAATTCCAGTCGGCATCGGGAACTGGTTCATCGATCGCGAAAAAGCCGGCGGCGGCGCGATTATCGACATCGGGATTCATGCGCTCGATTCGGCTTGGTATCTCATGGGAAATCCCGATCCGACGACCGTCAGCGCGAGTGTGTCGACCCGATTTCGGAATCACGTTCCGAAAGGGGCAAAGTTTGACGTCGACGACAGCGGTTTTGCGTTTCTTCGGTTTGGCAACGGTGCTGTGATGCAGCTTGAGGTCACCTGGGCTGGGAATTTGACCGATGATATTCCGGAAAGCGACCTCTGGCAGCGCGAACGGATTTCCACCGTTATTTACGGGGAAAAGGCTTCCTTGCGGCTCGACCCTCTCACGCTTTTCGAGGATCGCGATGGTGAATTGGTCGATATTCCGATCGAGGTCGAAACGGGAGGTCGAGGGTTTCGCAGGCAAATGGAAGATTTTGTCGGGGCAATTCTTCTCTCGGGCGAACCGACCAACAATGCCGAGCAAGCGGTCGAGCTGATGGAAATGCTCGATGCGATTTATGAATCGAGCGCCCGCGGGCGGGAAATCGTGATCGCGGCCGAACCGGTTGCGGAACCGGCTTCAAACCGCGCGATGCCGACAGCAGTAGCAGAAGGAGAGAGCTTCGGTTGAGCGCGCTTTCGACTCCCGGTGGTTTTCGCGAATCGATCGATTCCTTTCTTGCGTGGATCGAACTCGAGAGAGGTTTGGCTGCGAATACCGTCGGGAGTTATGAAAGCGATCTGATCCAGGCGGCGGAATTTTTTCATGAGAAAAATCGTTCGGATTGGACGTCGGTTACTGAGGCCGACGCGACCGATTGGATCTATTCGCTTTCGGAAAAAGAGTATTTGACCAGTAGCTTGGCGCGGAAGCTGACGGCATTGCGGATGTTTGCTCAGTTTCTCGTTAGGGAGCAGATCCGTGGAGACGATTTTACGGAACTGATTTCCGGACCGAAGCTGATTCAAAAACTTCCGGATGCGCTTTCTTATGAGGAAGTGGAGCGGTTGTTGAAAACGCCCGATGAAAGAACGCCGCAAGGCCTTCGCGACCGGGCGTTTCTGGAGCTTTTTTATTCGAGCGGACTGCGTGTTTCGGAATTGTGCGGGCTGACTCTTCAGCAAATCGATCTCGAAGTGCGGGTTTTGCGCGTTTACGGAAAAGGTTCAAAAGAACGGGTTGTTCCGATCGGAAGTAAAGCCGCCGAAGCGCTCGGCCTTTATCTGGAAAAAGGGCGTCCGGCGCTCGTTGGTTCGAAAACCGGAAGTGCGCTTTTTCTCTCCAGACGGGGAACGGCGATTTCGCGGAAAACGGTCTGGTTTTGGATCAAAAAATATGCGGCCACCGCCGGGATCGAAAAAACGGTGACGCCTCACTCGCTCCGCCATTCGTTCGCGACGCATTTGCTTGCTGGCGGCGCAGATTTACGGGTGATTCAGGAACTTCTCGGTCACGAAAATATCTCAACGACGCAGATTTATACGAGTGTCGAAGGACGGCGGTTGCTCGATGAACATACGCGCTTCCATCCGCGAAACAAAAGCGAATTATGAGCACTCAGAAGCTTTTTTGAGAAAACTGCTTACGGAATTGCGACCGCCGGCGGCTCGGATGCTCCCGGAAGGGCGACATATTTGAAGATAAAATCCTCAAAAAGTTCGCGCAATTCAGCGGGAAAAGCATGTCCCATGGTCGGGCGATAGATGGCTTCGGCAGTGCCTGCGAGATTGTTGAGCGTCGCCTGAATCCCAACAGCGGGACAGACTGGATCGGCCAATCCGAGCGATAAGATGACAGGAACCCGAATTCGCCGGGCAAAAATTCCGCCGTCGAAATAACCGACCGCTTCAAGAACGTTTTCCCGTGCGGCATCGTCGAGGGTATGAACCTGTCCCGGTTGCGGCCAGCCCGGTTTGCGCTGGTCTTCTTGTCCGGTCAAATCGCAGAGTGCGGGAACCGATGCGGCGACAACTGTGACGCGATCGTCGAGTCCGGCGCCTGCAAGTGCTTGGCCGCCGCCTTGGCTGGAGCCGTAGGTGACGAGATCCTCTCCGTTCCATTCGGGACGCGAGGTCAAGTAATCGAGAGCCGTGACGACCCGCAGATACATTTTGCGAAAATACCAATCCTCTCGCGAGTCGAAGCCGTGACGAGGATAACCGTTCAACTCGCCTGTTGCTTTATCGTTGTAAAATTCTGCAGATTGGCCGTTAGGGAGGCCGTGTGCGTTGATGTCGAGCGCGAGAAAACCATTATTCGCCGCGCGGACAGCTGTTGAAAGGATCGAAGAGCGAACGCCCGCGCCGTGAGTGTAAAGGATCGCGGGTAGACTTTTTTCCGAAGCATTTTCGGGGATGGCCAGATAGCCGGAGACTGGAACTTCCCCTTCGATCGCAATTTGAAGATCCCAAGCTGAAATGCCTTCGATTGGCGATTCGACCGGTGTTAAAGAAATCTCCTGCTTTTTTGCGCGCCACGATTCCTTTTGTTCTTCCCAGAAGGAGTCGAAATCTTCCGGTTCCGGGGTCGACAGAGCGATTGCTTCCGGCTGAAACAAAAATCCGATACTGCTTTTATGGGTAACAGAAGGATCATCTTTGGCGGTCAGTGAGACGGTCAGAAGGACTTGACCCGGTTTTTCGTCCTTCAGAGAAAAAGCAAAAAAGTGATTTTCCAGGGCCTGTTCCTCGACTTCGCCGACCCAATTTCGTTGCCAGGAGATTTTTTTATCCCAATCGCGTTCGGCGAGCAGCTCGGCATCGATTTCGATATCGAGCAGCACTTTTTCATCCGGATTATAATAACGCCCATCGGGCTGATCGAGCGAAAGGGTGAGAGGGTTGGCACTGAGTGCGGCAACCGCTGTCAGGAAAAGAACGCTGAAAAGGAAAAAGAAACGATTGGTAACGGGCATGACAGTGCTCAATTTCATGGAATCAAAGGTATTGGAGCAAGCCGGAAGTTGCGGAATATCGATTTCAACCGAATTTTAAGAATCTCATTGATTTGCTGAAAAACTTGCTGTGAGAGGTTGCTCTCCCGGTAGATACGGCCATGATCGCGTCATGGCTTCCCATATTTTTCTCGGAGTCAATATCGATCATTGTGCGACGGTCCGCGAGGCCCGCTATCGCGAGAATCCGCAAACCTGCGGACAATTTATCGAGCCCGACCCGGTTACTTTTGCCTTGTTTGCGGAGCAGGCGGGTGCCGACGGTATCACTGTTCATTTGCGGCAGGATCGGCGTCATATGCAGGATCGCGACATTTATCGATTGCGCGAAAGTATCGCGACGAGACTCAATTTTGAAATGGCCTGCACCGCGGAGATGGTCGCTTTCGCCTCTGAAATTTTGCCGGAAACGGTCTGCCTGGTTCCGGAGACGAGCGACGAAGTAACGACGGAAGGCGGACTCGATGTCGCCGGTCAGTTCGATCGCGTCCGCGGCGTGGTCGAGACGATGCACGAAAAGGGCATCCAGGTTAGTCTTTTCATCGATCCGGAGCCGCAGCAAATCGAGGCGGCGGCCAAATTGAAAGCCGAGTTTGTCGAGCTCCATACCGGCACTTATGCGAAAAATTATTATACCGATTCGCGCCAGAAGGAATTTGAAAAACTCCGCAAAAGTTCCGAGTTGGCTCATCAAAGCGGTCTGATCGTAAATGCCGGACACGGTATCAATTACATTAATATCGCTGAAATCCGCCGGTTGCCTTGGCTGCATGAGCTGAATATCGGACATAGCATCATCAGCCGTGCGCTTTTTACGGGTGTTAAAGAAGCGGTGCGGGAAATGAAAGCGCGGATGCACGGAGCGTGAATCTGGTTTTGCCAAAAGGTGGTTATCTCGTCGGCCTCGGAACGGATATCGTCGATGTGGAGCGGATCCGACGCGTTTACGAGCGGCAGGGCGATCGTTTTCTCCAACGGGTTTATACCGAGGAGGAACTCGATTATTGCCTGAAAATGAAGCATCCGCACAAACATCTGGCGGTGCGGTTTGCGGCGAAAGAGGCGATTTCAAAAGCGTTTACGACCGGTATCGGAGCCGAATTTGGCTGGAAATCGGCGTCGATTTACAAAGGAGAGCGGGATGAGCCGCTTGTTCGACTCGACGAGAAAGGGGAAGCTCTTTTGAAAAAAGTTGGCGCGACCCATATCTGGATCAGCCTGACGCATACCGAGACCTTGGCCCAAGCCGTCGCCGCACTTTTGCGGGACGATTAACCTAAACGGACGGAGAAAGGAAAATCGTAGACGCGCGGTTCCGTGCGTGCATTTTGTTCGGCAGCTTGTATCCTGTTTCTCATGTTGAAAGAAGCGTCGCATCCGGTGATTAGCTGCGCTGAAGCGGCCGAGCTTGAAAAACGTTTGTTGAAAAATGAGCCTGAGCGCGAGTGGCAGGCGATGGCGGCTGCTGGAGAAAAACTCGGACGGGCGGTTTTGCGCGATTTTCGGGAGATTGGCGAGTTACCGGATCGTCCAAAAATCCTTATTCTTGCGGGAAAAGGTCACAACACCGGGGATGCATTTTTAGCGGCATGTGAAATCGTTCGTGTTCGTCCGGAGGCAGATGTCGATTTGCTTTTTGTTTTTTCTGAAAGCGATTTGAATCTGCTCGCTCGCAAATCTTTGGATACGTTACTTGCGGCTACCGAACGGGTTCGGCGATTTTCTTTCGAAGAACGGGAGGCGTGCAAAGGTTTTTATGAGATCTGTTTCGACGGAATTTTCGGAATGAATTTCCGTCCGCCCTTTCGCGGGGAAACCGGAAAAATCATCGAGTGGGCGAATGAAAACGTTTCGGCGGCTCTCCGCGCTTCGGTCGATTTGCCGAGCGGGCTTGGAGATGATTCGGAGGCGATCGCCTTTCGGGCCGATTTTTCCTACATGACCGGAAGTTCCAAATTGCCGTTGTTTCAGGCTGAAAATGCAAAATGGACCGGACGACTCCGCTATCTCGATCTCGGATTTTTTGATAAGGACAATTACGAGGAGGCTGATAAACGGGTGCTTTTGCCGGAAATCCTTTCACCGCTGCGACGTCTGCGCGATCCGCTTGGTTACAAGGGAAGGTACGGTCATTTGTTGTTGGTTGGCGGTTCGCGCCGGACTCCGGGGGCGATTTTGATGAGTGCGATGGCGGCGGCGCAAAGTGGCGTCGGGTTGCTGACGGCCGCCGTTCCGGAATCGCTGGTTCCTTCGTTTGCGGCGGCTGTTCCGGAAGTGATGTGGATCGGTTGTCCGGAGACAGATGATGGCGGACTTGCGCTCGACAGTTTGTTCGAGATTCTGCGGGCTTGCGAAACGGCGACGGCGATGATGATCGGTCCGGGAATCGGGACGGAAACCGAAACGCAGGCTCTCCTTCAGGAAGTTGTTCGGGAAGCCGATCTGCCGATGGTGATCGATGCGGAAGCGTTGCAGCCGGACCTTTTGAAACGGATCTCGAAGCGCAAATCGATGCGGGGAAAAGTTGCTGTTACTCCGCATGCCGGAGAATTTTTAAGGATCTGCGGCGTAAATTTTGCGGAGAAAGGTGAAAGGGCTTTGCTCGCTTATGCAAAAGAAACCGAATTTTTGGTTTTGTTAAAAGGACCTCCCTTCACGCGGATTTGCGACGGAAAAAGGATTTATTATGCTCTTCAGGGCGGTCCGGTTCTGGCGCGCGGCGGCAGTGGCGATATTTTGGCCGGTTTGGCCGGAAGTCTGTTGGCTCGAATGCCTGACCAACTTCATTTGGCGGTCGAGCGGGCGCTTGTTTGGCACGGACTTGCAGCTGATCGTTTGGCGCGCGAATTCGGACATGAGGCGGTCCGGACGACGCAGTTGCTCGATTCTTTGGCAAAAGTGATTCGGGAGGATCTTCGATTGTGAAAGCATCGGGACGTGAAAAGCGGTTTTTGCTTCACGCGATCCAGCGGCTGTTGGGCCTGGCGGTGACATTTGTAATCGTCGCTTTTCTGCTTTTTTTGGCGATTCGTGCGATTCCCGGGGATCCGGTGGCGCTGCGGTTAAAGAATCCCGATCCGGTTCAGGTTGCGCAGGAGCGGGAGCGGCTCGGACTCGATCAGCCGTGGCCGGTGCAATTTGTTCGTCAGAGCGCGAGTTTTTGGCGCGGCGATTGGGGTGTAAGTTTTGGAACCGGTAGAGCGGTTTTGCAGGATGTGCGGGCATTTTTGCCGGC
>DATGSL010000361.1:0-2191 GCA_035302665.1 Opitutales bacterium
CAGATTCAGCTTTTACGGCCAAGTGATAGGTGGTTCCCGGGTTCAGGTTTGAAATGCGCGCCAGGTAGGTTCCGTTTGCCTTCATGCTGGCCTGGAGCGAACGGCGTTCGATCCGGTCTTGATATTCGTGTGGAATCGTCGGATCGCCGAGGGCAAGCGGAAAATATTCGATCCGAAGGGTGTCCGTAATTTCGTCAAATCCGGTCGGATCGGTGTAAATCGACATTCCAGGAGTCGATCCCGGGGTTGCCTGCCAGAAAACAGTGAAGCTTGATGGAGTGATGTTTCCGATTTTTACGTCGGTGATTTGCGCCGTTTCAGCCAACAAGTTTTTGCTGAAAAAAATCAGTAGAAACGAAGCCCAAACAGAAACTTTTTGAAGACAGGTTTTCATGGTCAACGGACGTATGGGGGTGATCAATTGGGTGCTTCGGGATCGCTGGTTTCTCCGACTGTGTAGCCGACTCGTCCCATTCCGGCGCGTCCTTCGCGTCGGATAATCGATTCTCCGCCGGCGAGAATGACGACCCGCTTGTTGCCGCTTGCGCGAAGTTTTCGAAGAGTTTTTTCGGCGCTGCCATCCCCGTTATCGATCAGAACAATCAATTCGTCAGCCGGAGCGATCTGGGAAAGTTGGCGGGCAATTGTGGAGTCGTCGGATGCAGCCTGCGGATGCGAGCCGGTCGATTGAGCGACGCGCAACGGCTCCGGCTCGACGATTCTCGCGTCGGGAAAGATCGTGCTGAGATCGGTGAGATGGTCGGTGGCGGTTGAATTGGCGGCGGCTGTCGTACGCATCGGACCGCGTTGGCGGAGATCGCCGAGAACGACTCCCTGCGCCTGTATTTTTTGCAGAGTTTGGTAAGTGATGACCGGAGTTTCGGCTTGTCGAAGGCCCATTTTGTGGGTCGTTGGCAATCCAGCCGATTCCCACGCAGCGAGTCCGCCTTTTAAAAGAACGGCTTCGATTCCCGGTTTTTTGTTGATTTGGGCGGCTGCACTCAGATCGTCGGTTTTCCCCAAACCGTCCGCGTAAACGGCCACTTTTCCTTTTGCGGGAATCTGTCTCGATTCGAGCGCAAAGAAGGGAATGTTAATCGCGCCGGGAATGTGTCCTTGTTCGAACTCGTGAGAACTTCGGATATCGATGAAGAGGCTGATCTCTCCAGACTTTTTCGCGTCGTCGAGTTGTTCCGGTGTAAGCGATGGAACGGCTAGGGCGGCGGCGGTGAGAAAAGTCGATGCGGCAAATAAGCTGACGATGGCTGCGGTCATGGTTTGTCTCCGGTTTCGGATCTTCATTTTTAATTCGGGTTGCGGGATCATTCTCCACCTCCTGGATGCCAATCATCGACCGGCCCGGTTGTTTCCAGGAAAATCACGCTGACTTCCGGAATGTTAAAATTGGCGCCATAGATTTCTCCTTCGCGAATTTCAGCAGCCCGCCAGAGACCGGTGCCCGAATCGAGCATTCGAATCGCTTGCACATTTTGGGAACCGATGCCTTCGATGAGTTTTCGTGCCGTGAATTCGGGCGGAAATCCGGTGTAGGCAACGACAGAGGCGCCGTTCGGCAGAGCGATTGGTTCGTTCGAACGCGTTCCGTAATCGGCGATCGTCCGTTCGTCGAATCGAACCCAGATGAAATCGCCGGGCGTGAGTGCGAAGTTGTCCCCGCTGACGGTTCCGTTCGACCAGGTCGCCGTTTCCGAAGAGTTGGAATGAAGCAAAGCCGGGAATCGTGTGATCGCAGTGATATTTGCCCGGTTCTGCCAATCGAGCAGGAGCGAGAAAGCATCTTCGTAACGTTCGGCCAATTCGTCGGAAACCGGAATGGTGTTGTTGTTGGCGAAGAGTGCCTGGAGCGCTGGAAGTTGGGCCGTGCGGATGAGATCTCCTTCCGAACTATCTTCGTGCCAGATCGCAAATCCGCCTGCGAGCGCAGGGACCGATTTTGCCGACATCGAATTGGTAACCGGAATTTCGCGGAGATTTTCCAAATTCAACATCCGCAGATTGGTGATATTGGCTTCGGCCGAATCTTCTTCATAAACAACCCAATTCCCTTGGATGAAAGGACGGGTTTCGTTGTGGGAAGTCGAGGTCAGCCGGACCTCTCCGTCGCGCAGAAGGTCGTATCCGTAAAGATCGACTTGCGTATGACGGTTGTCTTGCCAAACGACCCATTGAC
>DATGSL010000362.1:0-5089 GCA_035302665.1 Opitutales bacterium
ATGATCGAATGCCACCAAATGTGCGAAGGCGCCCATGATCGGCTCGAGTTCGACCGGTTCGCCCGCATCGACATCGCTTACGTAAAGAGCGACCATTTCCGGTTTTCCCGCTCGGAACCCGCCCGCTGGCTGATCCATTTCGAAGCGATATCCTTCGACAACTGTTTCAAAAATAGGATCTGACGAAGGCTCGCCGATCGCTCCATCGACCTCGAGATCGGCGACAGCTTGAAGCGGTCGGCCGGTAGCGCTCGGTTGTAAATCAGCAAAAAAACGGTAAACGCCGCCCCGGTTCGGAGTAAAAGAGACTCTGTATTCGCCCGGAATCGCGGTCTCCACCGGATGTTCGTGATGGTAATCCTTCAGACTCGGATCGACGACAAGAAGGTGAAATTTCTCCGTATGAACTTCGTCGAGATCGTCAAAGGTAACCGGCCTTCCTCCCGGACGGTTCAACGCGATCGTCACGGTAACTTCTTCACCACTTTTTGCAGGTGTCGACGCCAACCGCATGAGCAGCGGCGAGCGCGTTTCGGAAACATCCATAAAACCGAGACTGCTGACGTGGCAAAGTTCCGGAGCCGGATCGCCGGTGATTCTCCGCAGCAAGGTTTCCGGCCGCTCCGGAGCGAGATTCGGCAAAAAATAAAAAAACGCATAAATCGCGACCATCAATGCCGTTATCCTTGCGATACGAAAAGCCGTCCGCGGAGAATTTTCTTTTTTTGTCATTCGGAGTTCGATCCAGCAGCGCCATCGATTGCCTGAAGACTTTGCAGAAAGTCGTTCACCATCCAGTTGGAACCAAAAACGCGATGGCGGATCGTTCCGCTTCCGTCGACGACGACCGTTCCAAGCGTGTGGGCTGAGAGTCCCTTTTCCTCATCGACGAGAATCCCGAACTGTTCCATCAGATGAATCACCGCCTGTTTCGGTCCGGTGAGAAACGAGTAATTGGAGGTATCGATCTCATAACTCTCCGCATATTGACGCAAAACTCCCGGCGTATCGTATTCCGGATCGAGTGTGATCGAAATCAATTGCACGTCCTCGACTTCCGCTTCTCTTGCAGCTGCCTGCAGCTGGATCATCCGCTGCGTCGCCGCCGGGCACATATTTGGAACCGGGCAACGGGTGTAGATGAAGTTGATCACAAGCTTTTTGCCGCGGAGTCGATCGGCTTGAAGCACATCCCCATTTTGATCGTAAAGGGCGAAAGAAGGAAGGTTTTCCCCGACTTCGCGGAAAGCGCGGGAGCCCCGGATCGACGTATCCTCCACGAGCTTCCGGCTCGTCTGATCGATGATTCCTCGCGACATCTTGTCATTTGGCCAAATTTGCTCGAGTCGAAAGGTATCGTCGGTCGGAATCAGGCGCGCCCGGATCGCCTGCCCGGCTTTTGCGTTTGCGAGGTCACCGGGAGATACCACGAATTCCATCGTCATCGCTGGCATATAACCGGGAATTTCATCATGACGAACGATGAGCACGCCCCGTTCCGGAACAACATCGATAATTTCGCCGGTCAAGGGATAGCCCGGTTGATCGTCCTTCTGAGCTCCGCTACAATTGGCAAAAAAGAGCACCAAGATCAGCAGTAATCCATTTAGAAACGCATGCCGAAAACCTGTCGCATGGCGGTTGGCAGATAACTTCAGAGCAAACATAACTCAGGAAACTAAAGATCAAAAAAGGTAACGCAAAAGAAAAAGAATGACGACACGAATGAGGAAATGAAAAAATTCGCGCACTTTTCGTTTGCCATGATGCTCTTCCTTTTCTGACATAACTGCTTTCGTCTCCGTCCTCCCAAAAATGGAATCGCCTTTCTTTCAGCATAGAACCAACGGCTACAAACCGCTTCTCGCTTGGTTCTGCCTCTTCGCACTGCTGTGGACCATCTTTCTTCTCTTTGCCGGCGGATTCACGACGAGTATCCAGGCCGGCATGGCCTTTCTTGACTGGCCGCTTTCAAACGGATCGATTAATCCCGACGGTTGGCTGACCGACCGCGATATGCGCGCGGAACATAGTCACCGAATTCTCGGGACGAAGGTCGGAATTCTTACCGCCGCCCTCTTTCTCTGGTTTTTTATAAGAGAAGAACGAAAACCGGTTCGCCGTTTGGCAGGAATAGCGCTCGGGATGGTTATCGTCCAAGGACTCCTCGGCGGAGCGCGGGTTCGGTTCGATCAATTGAACCTCCTCACAGAGGGAAATGCACTCGCGCAAGGTTTTGCGATCGCCCACGCTTGTCTCGCTCAAATCTTTCTCTGTGTTCTGGTTACGCTCGCGATCTGCGCCTCCCGGATGTGGATTGAGCAAAATGGCCGGTTGCGCGGGGCAGTCGATAAAAAAACCCGCATGCTCGGAATCGCCGCGTGCACAGCCCTCTTTTTTCAACTGCTGATCGGCGCAATCGTCCGTCACAACCATGCCGGACTGGCCATTCCATATTTTCCAAAAAGCAACCCGGACTGCGGTTGGCTGCCGATGATCTGGACCTTTCCGATTTCGATCCACTTCGCCCATCGAATTGGAGCGCTCGTCGTGACGGCTGTCCTGCTCGCTTTTGTCTGGCGAATTCTTCGCTCTGATAAAAGCGGCAAAATCGCGCAAGCCGGTGGGCTGGCAATCGTTGCTCTGCTCGCGATTCAGATCTTCCTCGGGGCGCTGACGGTTCTCACCTTAAAAAATGAATATGCGGCGACCCTCCACATGCTTTTTGGCGCTTTTCTTCTCGGAACGACCTGGTTTGTGACGTTTCTCTGCTTCCGCTTGCCGTTGCCATCGGCAGAAGTGCCGGAGCCGCAGACCGATCAACCAGAAACCGGCGACGCTACCGATCCCGTTCATGTATGAAAACCATTCCTTTTGAAAACTCCGAATGCTCACCGGCCCTCGTTCCGGCAATAACCCGCCGCCGATTGTTCGGGCTTTATCTCGAATTGACGAAACCGAGATTGAGTATGTTGACGACGATTACCGCGCTCCTCGGATACCTCGCGGCGCGGTCGGCGGCCGGCTGGCCGGGAGCCTTTCATGTCGGGCTGGGCACTGCTTTGGCAGCTGGCGGCGCTGCCGCGATCAATCAGGTCCTCGAACGCGATACCGATGCGGGAATGAATCGGACGATGGAGCGGCCGTTGCCAACAGGAATGATCTCACCGGGAAAGGCGTTGATTTGGGGCATCGCGCTCTCCGCGGCCGGAGTCGGGCATTTGCTTTTCTGGAATAATCTTTTATCGGGTTTGATCGCGGCATCGACCGTGCTTCTTTACGTCGCCGTTTACACGCCGCTGAAACGAATCTCCAAAGTCAGCCTGGAAGTCGGTGCGGTGGCAGGAGCTTTGCCGCCGCTGATCGGATGGACGGCTGCGGAAAATAGTATTTCTGCGCTCGGCTTGATTCTGTTTGCGATTCTCTTTGCCTGGCAAATCCCGCACTTTCTGGCGATCGCCTGGATGTATCGAAAAGATTACGCGGCGGTCAGTTTTCCGATGTTGACGGTGATTGATCCATCGGGGAAACGGGCGGCGCGACATGCTTTTCTTTATTGCGCTCTCCTGCTGCTGATTTCGACCCTTCCCTACTTTCTCGGCTTTTCGACTTTGCTTTACTTTGTGCCGGCACTTCTGCTCGGAGCCGATTTCCTTAGAAAAACAATCGCTTTTATGCGCGAGAAAGACCGCGATCCCGCTGCACGAAAGCTCTTTTTTGCTTCGCTCCTTTATTTGCCGCTCCTCCTCGGATTTCTCGTTGTGGACCGGTATCTCTTTTTTTAAAAACGAACTCACCTGTCAGGGGTCATGAATCTCGAGTTTTTTCCACCATTGAATGCGGCGCTGAACGGCCTTTCGCTCCTTTTTTTAACGGGTGGATTTTATTTTATCCGGTTTCGACGCGATCAACAGAGTCACCGAAAGTGCATGATCGCCGCGTTCACCATCTCGATACTTTTCATGATCAGCTACCTCACCTATCACACTTTGAAGGAGGGAGTGCATACCCGGTTTGGGGGATCAGGCTTTTTACTCTATCTTTACTACGGAATTCTCCTTTCGCATATCGTGTTAGCGATGGTCAACCTGCCGTTGATTTTGATAACCATGCGATTGGCGATCAAACGTCGTTTTAAAAGCCATCAAAAATGGGCGAAGTGGACGTTTCCGATCTGGTATTATGTTTCCGTGACCGGGGTATTGGTTTATTTTTTTCTTTACCAGTGGTTTCCCGGGGAACGCATCTGAATCGACCCGATCGTGCCGATGCCCGCCTGAATCGAATCGACTAATCAGCCAAAGACGTTAGTTTAAAAGGAAGATGATGTTGCTTTTCGAGTCACCTTTCTTCCTCCTGAAAAGCCACTTTTTCTTTCAAAAACAAGTTTTCCAAAAAATTGCCTTGATCCAAATCAAGACTACATGCCTAATTTCGAAAGTTCATTCTCAATACGCATGCTACGATCTTACTTCTCCAAAACAGCGCTCCTTCTTCTGGGCTTGTTCGCCTGCTTTTACCTGACTGGATGTGAGGTTTTTACGAACGCCAACCAATCGACATTCGATCCGAAGGGACCAGTGGCGGCGGAGCAACAAAAACTCTTCATGCTCACGCTGTGGGTCTGCACCTTCATCATGGTCGCAGTTGTCTCGGCTCTCTTTTATGTGATCATCCGCTACCGGCATCGGCCCGGCAAAAACGATGACGAGATTCCGGTGCAATCTCACGGCAATCCTCTTATCGAAATCAGTCTGATTGCCCTTTCCGTTCTGCTTCTGATCATCATCGCCGTCCCAACCTACACAGCTACGGTTTTCAGCTATAACGTCCCACCCGAATATGAGGCCGACGTCCTGGAAGTAACCGCCGTCGGCTATCAGTGGTGGTGGAGCTTCGAATATCCTGAACTAGGTATCGTCACCGCAAATGAACTTGTCATCCCGGCAGGGCGCGCCGTCCGCGTCAATGTCCGCTCCCGGGATGTCGTGCACAGTTTTTGGGTTCCGAAACTCGCCGGAAAACGGGATATGATTCCCAACCGGGACAACGAGCTCTGGTTTCTTGCCGACGAACCTGGGGAATTTCA
>DATGSL010000363.1:0-3955 GCA_035302665.1 Opitutales bacterium
GCAATGGAACGGTAATCGATACGTCGCCGAGCAATCCCATCGAACTCCCGCCATCCCCGTTGAGTAACCTAACAAGATCGACGACCAATCGGCCACTCACAGCCGCCCCTTGCTCAAAAGTTCTCTGCACCCCCAACTCAGCCGTACCTTCCACCCCTTCCTGATTCAACCGTTGATCACTCGAAAAGATCCCGGAAAGAAGCCCGGTAAAAGTCGTATCAAAAGCAAAACGCTCCAGATCGAGCCCGAGAGCCGTTAAAAAAAGTGCCTCTTTCCGCGACTGATATTCCCGACTGTTGCCCGCCGCGATCTGAAGGGCATCGATTAAATCAATTGATAAAACCTCATCCCCATCTTTTTCAGGAAAATAAGCCTCCGGTGCTTCCGGTGCCTCGCCCGTATCAGGCCAATGTTCGATCTCCTCCACCGCATCTGTCCCGAACGAAGCCGGTCCGAGATGCGGAAGATGCTGGTCGAGCAAAAGCCGACGACGGAAGGTATCCTGCGGACGCTCAATCGAAAACGGCTCCGTGTGCCCGAGCGCCGCCTGCTGCTGCTCACTTACGATCCCAAGCGAAGCACTATCGGCCCGCTCCCGATGACTGGCAGCACTACGACAACCACTCTGCGCGACCGCTCCAACCGCAAGCGCTCCCAGAAAAAGATAACGAATAAAACCGGTAGAAATGAGCGTTCTTGCCCGTCCGCCGAATCGAGGAGTTGCATACGAAAACCCCACCTCACCGCGAGAGTCGGCCCCAAGCCGCTCCTGTTTTGATTTCAAACCATTATTCATCCAAGTTATGCCAGATATTCAGATTCGGGCGCTTGATCCGCAGCCTTCGCCAACATCAGACTAAGTGAAACGCCGAACAACCGCTCAGGTTGCACCTTAAAGATTTTTCTGCTGAGGAAATTTCCTCTCATTTCGCCAATCAATCGACCCGATGCCTCCTGTTCAACGAGAATATCCGACAAATTCCCCCCTTCTACCTTCTCCCTTTTTCCTTCTACCTTCTCCTTTCCACTTTCTGCCTTTTCTTTTTTGCCTTTTCCCTTTCACCTTTCTTCTCCCTTCTCCCTTCTCCCTTTTTCCTTTTTGCCTTTTCTCTTTCACCTTTCCCTTCCGCCAAACGTTGACATCGCAGCGTGCCTTCGCGAGAGATAGAGACTGCAAACCTGACTGACCTGGATGACTTGGAATAAAAAACACCTGATCACAATCGAAGAGCTGAGCCGCGACGAAATCGAAACCATCTTTCGAGTCGCCCATTCGTTTAAGAAAATTCTCGATAAAGGCGGTCAGACACTCCCCCTTCTTCAGGGAAAAACGGTCGCCCACTTTTTTCTCGAACCGAGCACCCGAACCCGAATCGCCTTCGAGATGGCAACAAAACGCCTCGGTGCCGACATCATTTTCATCAGCGCGCCCGCAAGCAGTTTCGTCAAAGGCGAAACCCTCCGCGACACCGCTCAGAACATCCAAGCGCTCAGTGCCGACATGATCGTCCTCCGCCACAGTGCCGCCGGAGCTCCCCTCTATTTAAGCAAAAAAGTCGACATTCCGGTCATCAATGCCGGCGACGGTGCCCACGAACATCCCTCCCAGGCACTTCTAGACTGTTTTACGATGCGCGAACACCTCGGAAATCTTACCGGACGAAAGGTGACCATTCTCGGGGATATCGTTTTCAGCCGCGTCGCCCGTTCGAACATCTGGGCTCTGCGCAAACTTGGCGCCGAAGTCACACTCGTCGGCCCGTCGACTCTCGTTCCCGAATGTCTAACCACCCTCGGAGTAACGGTTTCCCACGACCTGAAATCGGCACTCGCCGAAGCGGAAGCTGTCATGCTTCTGCGAATCCAACACGAACGGCAAAGTTCCGCTCACTTCCCCTCGCTCGCTGAATATACGAGCCTCTTCGGACTCAACAAAACCCGCGCATCCTGGCTCAACCCGAACGCCATCATCATGCACCCCGGACCGATCAACCGTGGCGTCGAAATCGATTCCGATCTCGCCGATTCCTCCCGCTCGGTGATTCTCGAACAAGTCCGAAACGGAATCGCCATCCGAATGGCCATCCTTTATCTCTGCTCCGGAGGACGCCCCGAAACGCTTCAGGAATTTCAGCATGCATAAACCTCTTTGGATCCGAAACGGTCGCGTCATCGACCCTTCACAAAATATCGACGAAGTCCGGGATATCTTTGTCCTCAACGGAAAATTCGCAGAAACGCTTCCCGAAAACCAGCGCGACCAGTGCCGCGAAATCGACGCCACCGACAAAATCGTCGCTCCAGGACTGATCGATATCCACGTCCATTTCCGCGAACCGGGCCAAACCCACAAGGAAACTATCCTTTCCGGTTCCCAGGCAGCTGCAGCAGGCGGATTTACGACCGTCGTCTGCATGCCGAATACCTCTCCTCCCGCCGACAACCCCGGCACCATCCAATATATTTTAGACACCATCCGACGTGACGCCGTCGTCAATGTCCTCACCACCGGATGCATCACCGCCGGAATGGAAGGCAAACATCTCGCCCCGATCGGTTCCCTCAAACGTGCCGGAGTTGTCGGTATCACCGACGACGGCAAATGCGTTCAAAACAATGAAATCATGCGCCGGGCCGTCGAATACGCAAAAATGTTCGACCTCGTCGTTATGGATCATTGCCAAGACGAAAATCTCACCGAATCGGCAGTCATGAACGAAGGCGCCTGGTCAACACGCCTCGGACTGAAAGGCTGGCCGAGCGCCGCCGAAGATGTGATCGTTTCCCGAAATATTATTCTCTCAACACTCACCGGCGCGCATATCCACATGCAACATATCAGCTCGGGAAATGCGGTCGATATCCTCCGCCGGGCAAAACAGCGCGGAGTCCGCGTGACCGCCGAAGCATCGCCCCACCACATTGCTCTCACCGATGAAGCGGTCCGCACCTACGATACCAATTTCAAAATGAATCCGCCGCTGCGGACCGAGGCCGACCGACTCGCAATCATCGAAGGACTCAAAGACGGCACCATCGACCTCATCGCAACCGACCATGCGCCGCACACCGACTACGAGAAAGATTGCGAATTCGACTATGCACCTTTTGGAATCATAGGACTCGAAACCTCGCTCGCAGTAACGCTCGGAACGCTCTATCATACCGGCGAAATGAGCCTCAGCGACATCCTCGCCCTGATGACGCACAAACCGGCCGCCATCATTCAATCCGATCGAGGAACATTGAAACCGGGAGAAGCCGGCGACGTGACGATCTTTGATCCGGACGAAGAATGGACCTTGGAACTCGACGATCTCAAAAGCCAGTCGCAGAACTCTCCCTGGCTCGGCGAACGCCTCAAAGGCCGGGTAAAAATGACCATCGTCGCCGGACGCGTCGTCTACGAGTCTGATCCGTAACGTCCCGGTTTTAGCGGACAAAAACCTTCTCCGGGCCGCTCCGGCCAAAGGAAGATTCCTATTGCACCATCAAATCTCCGACTGAGGCCCGGGAATGATCAGCCAGCAAATAAGATAAATCAATACCCCTGGAAAGGCCGCGCTCAGGAGAGAAACCAAAACATAAGCGAGCCGGACCACCGTCGGATCGATATCGAGGAACTCTGCAAATCCACCGCAGACCCCACCGATCATTTTATCTTGCGAGCGCCTTAGTTTCATCATCCAGAAGATACCTGAATCTTCTCACCTTTAAAACCAGTTTTAAAAATTCTTTGCGTCACATTCTCCGCATCAGCTTCTTCTCCGCACAATCGACGAAATAAGCGAAGATTTTTTTGATTTGGCGGTAAAAGCCTAGCGGTCGCCCGCCTGCGCTCTACCAAGAATCGAGCATCGATGAGCGGTATAAGCTCATCCGTCATCCGGTATAAAGTCCCTAGACGCTTCCAACTCACGGGCCAAATTATCCGTAGACCAAGGAATAGAAACAT
>DATGSL010000364.1:0-16088 GCA_035302665.1 Opitutales bacterium
CCACACCGATTGCCTCAAGTTGATGAACGAAGACCCGGACACCGAAGCGATTATCATGATCGGTGAAATCGGCGGAAACGCGGAAGAAGAAGCCGCAGCATACATCAAGGAACACGTTAAAAAGCCGATGGCTGCCTTCATTGCTGGAGTCACGGCACCTCCCGGACGCCGGATGGGCCACGCCGGAGCGATCGTTTCGGGCGGTGAAGGAACCGCTGAAGCGAAAATCGCTGCCTTGAAGGATGCAGGTGTCGAAATCGCCGAAACACCTTCCGAAATGGCCGATGCGCTTCTCCGCATCTACAAAGGATAAAGTAATTTTTAGATTTTAGCTCTAAGTTTCTCTTTGGGCCGCTGCGGAAACGCAGTGGCCTTTTTTCTGCTCAATGGCGTCACTCGGAATTGGGCAGCTGCCGCCTGCTCCTTCTTTTTGCGCGGCCTTTTCAGTTTCCATTGCAAACGATCGGAGTGATGCTAAATTCGACGACGATGGATCTCACCGACCTCTACCAAGCAGTTATATTGGATCACAACCGGCAGCCGCGTAATTTCGGACAGATGGAAGATCCGGATCGCACCGCATCCGGCGATAATCCCTCCTGCGGCGACCAGTTTTCTGTCTCGATCAAGCTCAAGGGCGACGTTATCGACGAGATTTCGTTCTATGGTCAGGGCTGCGCGATTTCGAAAGCATCGGGATCAGTGATGACCTCGATTTTCAAAGGGAAAACTGAAGCGGAAGCACGGGAAATCTTTGACGAATTTCGCAATCTCTTGATGACCGGAGAATTCGATCCAAACGAACTCACCGAAATGTCGGCTTTTGCCGGCGTTCATCAGTTTCCGGCACGAATCAAATGCGCTACATTGACTTGGCACGCAGCTTTGGCAGCTCTCGCAGGTGACGAGGAAACCGTGCGGACGGAGGAAGAATGAAGAGAGCAGAAATCTCCGATCTCGAAGCGTTCCGTAAGGATTTCCCGATTTTAGCCCAAGAGGTGAACGGGCATCCGCTCATCTATCTCGACAACGCGGCGACAACGCAAAAGCCGCGTGAGGTGATTTCGGCGATCACTTCTTATTACGAAAACGATAACGCGAACGTCCATCGCGGCATCCACGCGCTGAGCCATCGCGCAACGGTCGCTTTCGAAGAGGGACGTGAGCGGATCGCACAATTTATCAATGCCAACAGTGAGAAGGAAATTATTTTCACCCGCGGCACGACTGAGGCGATCAATCTGCTCGCGCAGAGCTGGGGCGGTTCCTTTTTAAAAGAAGGCGATACGATTCTTCTGACCGAGATGGAGCACCACAGCAATCTCGTTCCCTGGCAACTGCTTGCGGAACGGAAAAAGCTGAATCTCGAATTTCTCCCGATCACCGGTGACGATGGTTTGCTCGATCTGTCGAAAATCGATGAACAACTTCATTCAGGCGTAAAACTTTTTGCATTCACGCACATTTCGAATGCACTCGGAGTCATCAATCCGGTTGCGGAACTTTGCGCCAAAGCTCGTGAAAAAGGAATCACAACCTTCGTCGACGCTGCGCAGAGTGTCGGACATGGACCGCTCGACGTTCAGGCGCTCGGCTGCGATTTTTTAGCATTTTCCGGACATAAAATGTGTGCTCCGACCGGAATTGGCGTTCTTTGGGGCCGACTCGATTTGCTGAATTCGATGCCACCGTATCATGGCGGAGGCGAGATGATCCTGTCGGTTGACCTTCAAAAAAGCACCTACAAGAAGGCTCCGCAACGATTCGAAGCGGGAACACCGTCGATCGCGGAAGTGATCGGAATGACCGCCGCTATCGATTATTTGGAGAAAGTTGGCCGGGAACGAATTTTCGAACATGGACATGCACTTGCAAATGAAGCTGCGCGCGAGCTCCGGAAACTCCCGGGAATTCGCGTTTTTGGACCGGAAGGAGAGCGGGCAGGAATCGTCAGCTTCCACTTCGACGATCTTCATGCGCACGACATCGTGACCTTCGCCGATCAAAAAGGAATCGCTCTGCGCGGCGGGCATCACTGCACGCAGCCATTGATGAAACGGCTCGGAGTCGCCTCGACGGCGCGCGCCAGTTTTTACTTTTACAACACCCGCGAAGAAGTCACCCGACTCGTGGAAGCGATCAGCGAACTGCAACGGTTTTTCGCGATTGGATGACCCGATCGACTTCGGGGAGGATCTTTTTTTCATAGCGGAGGTAAGATTCGATTCGCTCCACCTTGTGATATTTATAAAGGGTCAGTGACTCTTGATGGCGATCTGGTCGTGCGGTAAAAAGGAGATGTTCTACGTTCCGAAAATCATGATTTTTGGCGAGCGTTCCCAAAAGATGATCCATTAAAAGTGCATTGATCGATTTTGATTGGGATTGATGGGTCAAAGCGACCGCTCTTGCTCGCACGAAGATTCTTTGTCCAAGATCGATGACGAGAATCACACCGACGATTTTATCCGCTTCGATCACAATCGCTGACAAATCCAGCGAGTATCCGACCGTCGGTTCCTGAAATAAAGAGAGAAGATTGTGACTCTGAAGGATAAGATGAACCTCTTTGGCATGCTTATTCGGGTCGAAGGCTTCAGTTGCGAAATTCATCCGGTTTCGAGCCCAACGTGCCGCACGCGCAGCAGCTTCTGTTTTTTTCCGAAAGTCCTCAGTCCGCGTTGAAATCGATACCCATTCGTCGGTGCGTACATGCCGGAAGCCCGATTGGCTCAGCTCTTTTCGCCACGATAAACTTGCGGGTACGGTTATAGAAAGTTTTCGAATTCCACAGCTCGCCGCGAGCTCGTCGAAGACATTGATAAACCGGTTAAGAAAAGCGGGATTACAATACCGCTTCCGTATCGAGAGAATGAATCGTGCCTCCTTTCGTTTTTCACCTGATTTTTGAAGGATTCCCGCTGCAACGATTCGGTCGGAACCGTGTCGAAGAGCGATGAGTGGAAATATCTGCCCGTTGAAAATGTCTGCGTCAGCGACGAAATCGAGTACTCTCGCCAATTCATCAGGCCAAAGAAGGCGGATTTCATAAGACTCGCAGGTGATTGTTTGAAACGTGTTTAATACCTTATTTTCGGGAATAGAGGCCGTATTAAAATCGTATCCGAAAAGCGGGATCGTTTTTTGACGTGCGTCCCGTCGTTCTTTCGCAAATTCCTCCCGTAGTCTTCGAAACTGATTCCGTAATCGGATTTTCTCATTTTTATCTTCAAGGGATTTTTGGTTTCTTCTGGAGAGTCTGGCAAAAACCTCCTCTCTAGATTTCTCGGAGACGGAAAGCGCCAATCGGAGAAGTCCTTCCCGGGCGCTCAATAGGTCCGGTTTGAGGCGCAAGGCGTCCGCGTGAGCTAAAGCGGCCAGATCGCGAGCACCTGCTGCTTCAGCGGCTTCCGCCAAGGCGCGTTGAGTCAGATGGTTTTCAGATTGCAACGAGACGGCTTCTTTGGCTGCGTTCAAAGCTTCGAACGGTTTCTTGAGCCTAAGCAATGCGCTCGAAAGGCCCGCCCAGCTGAGTCCGTTTTTGGGATTTTTCGACAAGGATTTTCGAAAATAGATTTCTGCTTCGCCGGCCCGTTTATCGAGCAAAGCCAGATATCCTTTATAACCGTAAAACGATGCGGATTCTCTATTGAGTTCTTCTGCTTCTTTAAGAAAACGGCGCGCGGCCGGAAGATTCCAAGTTTCCAATGCAATCTGAACTTTGAAATCGATCGTCGCCTCTGTGCTTCCATTATCTTCGGCAACTGCGATTACTTCGATCGCTTCCTCGAAGAGATCCAAGGTCGAAAGCGCACGGGCGAGATAATAGTTATAACGCAGATTTTCGGGTCGTTCCGCAGCGACACGAAAAAGAAAGGGAAGCGCCTCGGCCGACTTGCCTGTCGAAAGGAGAGAAATTCCGCGATTAAAGAGAGTTTCTCGCTCGATCTGAATCGCAATATCTTCTCGTGGAAGCGGATCGATCGGGCAAGTTGGCTTTCTGTGCTGTCGAGTTCCGTCTCGGTGCTTCTGCTTAAGCTCAGCATTGATTTTCCAGTAAGAAGTCGTTCTAGGAGAGGTTTTTTCACCGAAAATTTCCTCAAGAACGCGGCCCTCCATTTTCTCGTCAACCGGCAGATTAAAGGCATGCAGAAGCGTGGGAACGATATCGATTAATCTGGCTCCCTGGATCTTTTTTCCCGCGTTGATTCCAGGACCCGCTGCAACGAACATTCCGGATGAAGGTTTGGAGGTAGAATCCGATGGTGTCCCAGTGCATGTGAGGACGATCGTGGTGCCGGGTCCCGTTTCTTTAAGAAGGTCACTCAAAAGAAGATCCAGGATCCGATAAGCTGCATTTAATACATCCCCATAGATTCGGCGCTCATAATCGGAGTTTTGAGGTTGTTGCTCTGAAAACCTTCCGAAATGTCGAAATAGTCGTTCAATAAATGGATAAGAGACAGTAATAAAACGCCATGGCGTTTCCGAATGAAGCAAGCGTATCAAAATATTGTGCGCCGTATACAGCTCGGCCAAGTGGTGGAGGATCATCTGCGGACGATCGTCCCGCGTTTGGGGAACTTCCGCGATCATTGGAATCAATAATCCCAGCAAACGAGGATCGATATCCAGAGCTGTCAAACGGAGATCCTGAAAACGTTCTTTCCATCCGGAGGGCTTGATAAGCTCGTTTAGATTTTCTTCGCGAAGATCCGGATTTGCTTTGAAATCAATAAATTCCTGAGAAACAAAGACTCCAGAAATTTCCTCGGCTGGAGAGGTGAGGGGACCACCGACAACATGTGCGAGGAGCTTTTTCTCAGATAAAAAATTCCAGAGGGCCGGTGCGCACCTGATTGTATGAGGAGTTGGGAGGGTTTTCCCGTTAGTAAGGTCGTGGATGACTGAACTCAAGACCTCGTGATCGTGAGGATTCTTTCCTGTCGTCAGAGTGGCCCAATCGATAGTTGAGTTTCGAATGGAGAGGTCAGCCAACGCACCGAATGTGCCCTGATCGAGAGCTTTTTGGAGCTGAGGGAGAAGGCCTTTTTCGAGAAGAGATCGGAGCGTTTGGTAGTCAGCTCCCTGCCAGCCGACCAACAGAACTTTTCGATCAGCCATTGGCGTTCTTTTGGCGACGGCGATAGAGGATTGCAGAACCTGAAAGCAAAGCTGCGAGAAGTGCGGCGGATTTCGGTTCCGGAATCACCGTTCCGGCGTAAATGGGCGCGCCGCTGTCCTCATAAGCGAAACTATACAGGACAATTTCTCGATTCCGTGTGTAGGCAACATCGGCCCATCCATAGTACGTGGTTCCGCTTTCAATAAAGCGCAAACCGACGTAGCCGCGGGTTCCCCGTGAAAATTGACCACTGGCCTGATACCGTAGATATGCATAGGGTTGATAAGGGTCCGAACCGGAGATGAGGGTCCCATGGTCGAGTTTCTCTGCATGAGTGTTAGTACCTCGAATGCCGTTGGTACTGAAGAGATTTGAATCAATTCGTGCCTTGTCAGATTCAGAATTCCAAAACGAGAGCCGAAACTCCCCGGGCGTTGTCGCGCCTGAATTACTTTCCTCAGCGAATCCCTCGCTCAGATAAAAATTAATTCCGATATCGTCGTCGACATGAATCGTCATCGGCGCGTCCAGCACTGTATGTTGAACAGCAGCCGAAGCCGATATACCGGCAGCAACGGAGGAGGATAGGGTCAATAAGGTTTTGGGTTTCATGGGAAGGATTTTGGTAGAGGTTGATCAGAAGGAGGATCGAAAAAATGATCCGTCGGAGGAGGAAATAGATAGATGATGGCGGCAGCAAGCTTTATTTTTATAAATTCCAATTCGTATCTTAGGGGCAAAACTTTGAGTTTGGGGGATTCGCGTCGAGAAACCGTGACATTGTTTGGGACATCGTGCTTCTCGAGAATGCTGGCTGTAAGCTTCGTCGCCCGTTTTCGGACGGAGTTTTTCGTTATTCCGCTTCAAAGAATCTTGCTCTGCTTTTTGCGACCCGATATAATTTTCGTTCCCATGTAACTCGATATGATAAAAAAACTGCTTTCTTTTCCCTTGTTTTTATTTGTGACCGGTCAAGTCCCGGCCGCCACTCTTTACGTCGATCAGAATGCTGCTCCGGGCGGTGATGGCTCCGGATGGTTGTCGGCTTTTCAATCTCTTCAGGACGCTCTTGATGAAGCAGGGGTGGGAGATGAGGTTTGGATCGCCGCAGGGACTTACTTTCCGGATGAGGGCGGGTCGGTGGTTGCGGGAGATCGTCAGGCTACATTTACCCTTAAAGCTGGTATGACTCTTTATGGGGGATTCGCCGGTGGAGAGGATTCTTTGGATGATCGGAACTGGGAGGCGAATCCGACGGTTCTGAGCGGCGAGATTGGGCTGGAAAAGGATTCCTGGTCATTACACGTAGTGACATTGGCCGGTTCAGCCACATTGGATGGTCTTACGATTACGAACGGAAACGCCAATGGCGATCCCAGCGGCCATTCATACGGAGGAGGTGTTTTAAACGAAGAGGGAGATCGACTCGAAATCGCAAATTGTATTTTTTTGAACAATTCGGCATCAGGCGGTGGTGGCGCTGTCTTTTCTTCTCCTTTTTCGAGAGGCTCTTCTAGCATCACGATTACAAATTCTGATTTTAGGGGAAATTCGGCATCAAAAGGTGGTGCGATCTACGTTTCTGCCTACGTATCCTATGGTCTCTTTGTCTCGAATTCTGTATTCGATCAAAACAGGGCATCAGAGGGGGGCGCGATTTATACTGGGTCTACCACCAGCGCGAGTTCGGAGGTTTTAAATACTGTTTTCACAGAAAATTCCGCGCTGATCGACGGCGGTGCGATTTACTCCTCCTCAGGCCTCACTGCTACAAACTCCGTCTTCGCCGCGAACTCTGCATCGAGAGGAGGTGCTATTTATCTGCCCTCTTTCAGTTTCAGAACTCTTACCGCAATCAATTCTACGTTCTTCAACAATCGTGCACAGACCGCTAACGGCGGCGGCGCAATTTTCTCCAACCGACCAACTTACGTATTCAACAACATCTTTTGGCACGATGAAGCCGAAATTCCCGAGCCGCTCATCCACATTTCCTCCGGCGGAGAACTTCACAATCAAGATCTTGATTTGTCCTCGGAGCGCGCCAAAAACCTCATCCGGAGAGGCTCGAACGGGATCAGCGTGGAGTCAGGCGGAGTCCTCGATTTGGGCGAAATGAATCTGACTTTGATCGAAACCGATCCGCTCTTCGTTGATCCATTGTTTCCAGTTGGTCCGGACGGGCTGTGGGGCACAGCGGACGATGGGCTTCGTTTGCAACCGACAAGTCCAGCGATCGATCAGGGATCGGAGGTTTTTTTGCCAAAAGATAGGTTGGATTTAAACGGAAACGGCGATTTAACGGAAATGCTTCCGGTTGATATCGCGGGCTTTGAACGGGTTCAGCAGATCGCGGTCGATTTGGGCGCCTATGAAGATTTCGGGTACGCAGGATGGTTGGTCTCCTACGGTTTGAGCGGTCCCGATGCGGAAGATCTTGCGTCCCCCGCACATGATGGAATGCCGAATCTGTTGAAATATGCGCTCGGTTTATCACCGCTGGAACCGATCAACCACACGACTGACGGCACAAATCGCGGCCGTCCGATCCTGCAAACCTCCGCCGACTCGATGACGTTTATTTTCGTTCGGGACAACTCGCGACAGGATGTAACATTGATCTGCGAAAGATCGACCGATCTGATCGACTGGGAACCGATAACCGCTGGAATTAAGGAAACGCCAATCGGCGATTCGCTTGTTCGTACGGAAGTTTCGGTAACTTCTGAACTGAAAGCCGTTTTTTTGCGCCTCACGGCTGAACGGTAATTTTTTTGACCGTCTGATGGCTTGAAAAGCTATATTCGGTTGTCAAACGGAGGTGGTTTATTTCGCGCGGCCCTCCACAGAATCGCACAGCCGAGAGCAATGAGAAGAAGGCTCAATATCGGGCCGATAACGGTGACGAAAGTGATGATCGCGCAGGCGATTCCAACAATAATTAGAGTGATTCCAAATAAAATTAGAGCGAATGATGTGCGGGTTTTCTCTCTCATGATAGCGTTTGGAGCAGGTTGTTTCGGTGCAGTTTCTGGCTTGGAGTCTTTATGACCCGAGCGGAAGAAAAGCTGTTCCGAAACAAGCAACGATTCAGGGGAAGCCCTATCTTCCAGTCAAAAACGCGATTCGAAAATCTCCTATTTAAGCCAGCGCGGGACGGTAAGGCTGATCTTGCAGTTGGGGGCAGTTAGTTGGGGTCGGATTTGTTGGAGAAAAAGTTCGGGCTTTTCTTGGAACGGTTTTCGTTCATCATGAGCTTATTCTTTAAAACCTCGAAATGATGATGGATCCCCTTTTGATCGCGCTGGCCAGTGGACTTCTCTTTATCGTTGCTTACCGGACGTATGGACGGTGGCTCGGGTCGAAAATTTTTCGGCTGTCTGCGGATGCCGTTTGTCCGTCGCGGGAGATCAACGACGGGAAGGATTTTGTTCCGACGAGCAAGGGGGTCGTCTTCGGGCACCATTTTACTTCGATTGCGGGAACAGGTCCGATCGTGGGGCCTGCGATTGCGATTATGTGGGGCTGGTTGCCTGCTTTGCTTTGGGTGGTTTTCGGATCAATTTTTATTGGAGCGGTACATGATTTCTCGACGCTCGTAGTTTCGCTTCGGAATCGTGGGCAAACAGTCGGGGAAATCGCGGGACGGATGATCAATCGGCGAACGCGGCTACTTTTTCTACTGGTGCTCTTTTTGGCTCTGACAATCATTCTGGCAATTTTCGGCTTGGTGATCGCGACGGTTTTCCGGCAGTTCCCGGCGGCGATCTTCCCGTGTCTGATTCAGGCGCCGATCGCGGCAGCGGTCGGCTGGTCGTTGCACAAGCGGGGTGTCAAACTGCTGATTCCGTCGGTCTTGGCGCTGACGATCATGTATGTGACGGTGATTTTTGGGGATGTCGGGTTTTTGCATTGGTTTAATCAGACGCTTGCCGGTTGGTCCACGATCACCTGGGTTTTGTTGTTGCTCGGCTATTCGTATGTGGCGTCCGTATTGCCGGTTTGGGTGCTGCTTCAGCCTCGCGATTATATCAACGCGCTTCAGCTGATCTCCGCGCTCGCGCTATTGCTGGTCGGTTTGTTGGTGGCAACGGTTTTTGGCGGGGCGCCGATTGCGGATGGGGCGCGTCCGACCTTGGAAATGGCGGCTCCAATCGTGAACTGGAGTCCGAACGGAGCGCCGCTGATGTTTCCCTTTTTATTTATCACGGTCGCGTGCGGAGCGGTGAGCGGATTTCATTGTTTAGTGAGCAGCGGAACGAGTTCCAAACAATTACGGACTGAGCCGGAAGCGCGGTTCGTCGGTTATGGCTCGATGTTGCTGGAAGGATTTCTGGCAGTGTTGGTTTTGCTGATATGTGGTGCGGCGATTGGGTTGGGCGCGCGGCAGGGTGATGGATCGCTTTTGTTTGGAACAGAGGCTTGGGCCTCGCGTTACGGTGAGTGGTCTGCGGGCTTGGGGCCATTGGTCGGAACATTTGTCGAGGGATCGGCGAATCTGTTGGCGGCGATCGGGATTCCGGTTTCCGTAGCTGTCGCTTTGATGGGCGTCTTTGTGGCATCGTTTGCGGCAACGACGCTGGACTCCGCCTGCCGTTTGCAGCGGTATGTCATTCAGGAGTTGGCTGCGGCGCTTCGTCCGGCGAAGGAGAGTCCCTTTTATCGAGCGACGGCGGTTCTATCGAATCCGCATGGGGCGACCTTGTCGGCGGTGTTGCTTGCCGCTGTAATCGCGGCGGCTCCGGCACCTGGTCAGGCGTGGAGTTTTGCGACGGCCGGAGCTGGAGGATTGTTGCTGTGGCCGCTGTTTGGGGCGACGAATCAGTTGCTGGCCGGGTTATCCTTTATCGTGGTGGCATTTTATTTATGGCGGAGAGGGATTCGGATCGGTTTCCTGGTTTTTCCGTTGATCTTCATGTTGGTGATTCCGGCGTGGGCGATGATCTGGCAGACCTTTATCGGCAACGAAAACAGTCCGAGCTGGTGGAGCGAAGGTCATTATGTGCTCGTGAGTATGGCGGTGGCGACACTGGCGCTGGAGGTGTGGATGATCGTGGAGGCGGTTTGCCTTTTTCCGCGGGCCAAAGGCGTTCTGGAGGGGGCAGAGATACCGACGAAAAAACCGACCGTGGTATCAGTGCCCGGATCCTAATTGCACGCGCCTTTTCAAGACGAATGTTTTAAGTGACGGTGAGCACTTACTCACGCCGTTTGATATCCCGGCCTCTGGCGGTTCCCTCTTGCTGGGAGCGTGCAAAGTTATTTTCGTTCCAGTCGCAGGAGCGTGCCGTCGAGGGAAACGATATAAAGTTCGCCCGCGCGGTCGGTGCCAAAACTCGAAATCGCCGGAGCGGTTCCGATCCGCTCATGGCGTTTGATTTCTTTTTCGTCGTAATCGTACCAAAGAGCAAAGATCGCGCCGGTCACGAAATCGCCGTAAATAAAGGCTCTCCGAAGTTCCGGAATTCGATCGCCGTAATAAACATGTCCGCCGGTGATCGAACGGGTTTCCGAATGCGGATGTTCTGCGATCGGCGGTGTGATTGTCGATCGGTCAAAACCTTCGGGAAAACCGTCGTATTCGTGCGTTCCTTCGACATACGGCCAACCAAAGTTTTCTCCTTTTCCAATGAGTAAAATCTTTTCCCACGCGTTTTGACAAACGTCGCCTGCCCAGAGCGCGCCATTTTCAGGATCGAATGAAAAACGCCAGACATTGCGCAGTCCGTAGGCGAAAATCTCGTCGCGGGCTCCCTCGCGGTCGACAAACGGGTTGTCCTCTGGAATCGCGTAAGCCCGATCGTTTTCCTCGCGGTCGACATCGATTCGGAGAATCGTGGCGAGAAGCGTTCCGAGATTCTGACCATGTTTTTGCGGATCTCCGGCACCGCCACCGTCGCCGAAAGATAAATATAAATAGCCATCGGGACCGAAAGCGAGCATCCCGCCGTTGTGATTTCCTGCAAACTGCTCGACCTCCAGGATTACCTTTTCACTTTCCCGGTCGATCGATTGAAGGGCTGAATCCATTTGAAACCGTGAAATGACGCCGCTGCGAGCTTCTTCGGAACCGGGTGGATTTGTCCGCGTGTAATGAAGAAAAAGAAGGCGGTTTTCCTTAAAGTTGGGATGAAAAGCGATTCCGAGCAGTCCTTCTTCGTTGAAACCGCGATTGTGAGGAACGCGGCTTACGGGGCTGCGAACGATATCGGTCAGATCAAGCGCTACTTGCACTTCTTCCTGCGAAATATCGGGGCGATTTTCGAACCACGAAACTCGGCCTCCCTGTTCGATCAGGAAAAGCCGATCGGTTTCGTCGGGAGGTGCCAGCAGGTGGACCGGCCGTTCAAATTTCAGATTTGGAAAGGCGGCAACGACTTCGTAATCGGACCTTGAATCGGTTTGCGCGTTACAGGCTGAAAAGAATCCAGCTAGGAAAACGAGTGTAAGAAAAGCGCGAGCTTTCGAGGATTTGATTTTTGGAAGGATGGGAAGCATCCGGAGGACCTTATGCTTTCCCGTCTCGCAAATCAACCTTCCAAAATGTGCTTTTAATCGTGATCGCTGGTCGAAGAGGAAGCGGTTGCAAATGGAACTGCTCTAACTTCGTCAGTTCGATGCGAGCGCGGCTTCCCCGGCTTTTGATTCGGGTGGACTCGGGACCCGCCTGTCGATCAGGAAGGGACCAAACGGCAGGAGCGAAGCGATGAGCGCGAGAATGGTAAAGCCGGTGGGCCAGTTAAAGGCACGCCAGCAACGGACGACGTAATAGCAGTAGCCGATAAAGAGAATACCGTGAGCCCAACCGACAATTTTTACCGGGAGTTCCTGTCCGAGGAGGTATTTGAACGGCATCGCAATGAAGAGGAGGACGAGGAATGAGATTCCCTCGCTGATTGCCCAGACGCGGAAACGGCGGAGAAGAAGTGGCTGCTGTAATTTCATTTTAAAAAATCTGATTTATGGAAAAAGTGGTGCGCTGGCAAGAAGGAGAGGAAGGTAGAAGGAAAAAGGGAAAAGGTAGCGTTGGGAAAGAAAAAGCCCGGATCGGTTGATCCGGGCTTTTGAAGTTGGTTTTCAAATTTGAAAACACAACCGGCTTCAAAAATTGGCAGTTTAGCGCTTGTGAAGCTTGCAATGCTGGACGGGCAGCCCGCCCTTACGTTTGCAAAACGGAGACTTTTTTGACCACCTCCCAAAATCCCAAGACCGGGATGCGAAGGGTGAGTCGGCTCCTGGCGCCGGCCTCGGTTCGTTATTTAAAGTCACCAAAGGAGAGTCCGGCACCACCGCCTGCAAGGCGGATCTTGCGCGGTTTAGGCGTTGCATGCGCTGCCAGCAGCGCTAAGAGCTGAAAAAGTTGTTTTGGTTGTAATAAATTGATGATGTTGCATATACCTCCTTTTGTTCGTGGTTGATGGTCTTTTGGTGACTCTTTTTGAGTCGTGAAATTGGAAAGTTGCCAAAAACGATGGCACAAGAATGTCAGGTTGCAAGCCTAAGATCGATTCCGGCTGTCCAACAAGACTTCAGAGTTCCTTGATGCGGAGATTTCGGAAGCGGTAAATTTGGCCGACTTCACCGTGATGTTGAAGTCCGATCCGGCCGACCCCGTCGACGTCATCTCGGAGATCGGTCGTCAGAACGTCATTCACGTAGATTCGGATATGATCGCCCTCACAATGGATCCGGTAACGGTTCCATTCGCCATTTTTAAAGGCGTTTCGGCGGTCCTCGGTCCAATTTTCGCGATTGTAGTCGGAATCGATCGGTTGTTTCGGATGAATCCATCCCCTCCGTCCTTCGTCGTAAAGTCCTCCCGACCAAGCACGGTCGCTCGGATCGACTTCGGCCTGATAACCCCAAACGCGATTCGGTTCGAAATGCGAACGGAACTGAAATCCTGAATTGGAAACGCCTTCGGGCAATCGTATCTCCGCCTCAAAGATAAAGTCGGAGTAGGTCTTTTTCGTCATCAGAAAAAACTTCCGGGCGATCGTGTGGAGCTGAATTTCGTTGTTCTGCACAACTGCTTCGCCCCATTCGAATGGATTGAACCAATTTTCGAGCGATTCGCCGTCAAAGAGGTCGATCCAGCCGTCGTCATCTTTAGCGGCAGCGGAAATGGGAAGGAGGACGGTCGCCGCGGCGAGCAGGAAAATAAAGGTGTGGAGAGGTGAGTTCGTAGGTTTCATCATTGTTTGGAGTTAGGTGGCTTGGATTACTTTTCGGTTTAAAGGTAGTAACGCGTCAATTCTTCGATTAGGTAATCGCGGGTTTCATCGACGGAATCGGAGACCCGGAAGAGGTCGAGGTCTTCTTTTGAAATCACCCCCCAATCGACGAGGGCTTCAAAATTGATGACTTCGTTCCAGAATTCGCTGCCGTAGAGAACAACCGGCATATATTTTTGCGTTTTTTGGGTTTGGACGAGCGTCAGCATCTCGAAAAGTTCGTCGAGTGTGCCGAAACCGCCGGGGAAAACGACCAACGCTTTAGCCAGGTAGAGGAACCAATATTTCCGAACGAAGAAATAGTGGAATTCGAAGCCGAGTTCCGGTGTTGTGTAGACGTTGAGATGTTGTTCGAACGGAAGGCTGATGCCGAGGCCGACTGATTTTCCGCCGGCTTCGTAAGCTCCGCGGCTGGCGGCTTCCATGATGCCGGGACCGCCGCCTGAGCAGATGTAGAAGCGTTTGGGACCGGGCTTGATATTGTCGAGCGACCATTTGGTGAGATCGTGCGAAAGCTGGGTTGCTTCCTGATAATAATGGGCGGAACGGATCATTCGCCGCGTGTGATCGAGGTTCCGTTTCTGCTCGCGCGAAAGACTCTTACTTTCGGCGACTTCATCTTCTATTTTCTTTAGGTTTTTCTTCGCAATGCTTGGTGGCGGGATACGGGCGGATCCGAAAAGAACGATCGTATTTTCGACCTGCTGCTCGCGGAAACGAACCTCCGGTTCGGTCATTTCGCATTGCACGCGGATGGAGCGGGCATGCGGACTCGTGAGAAAATCGATGTTTCTGTAAGCTTTTTCAAAGACAGGAAACTGTTTGGGCGGGGGAGGAACTTTTCGGGAGGAAGGCGGTGTTTGAGCTGCTGCTTGATCGTGCGCGGCTTCCTGCGTAGCACGGGCGGAAGGCAGATTTTGATCGATCGATTCCTTTTCGACTCTTTGTTTTGATTTACCCGGTTTTGAAGATCTTTTTTTCTTTTTATTTGGCATAATTAAATTGTGAATTCTGTCGATTGTCGGATGAAAAAGGGGAGAGGTCAGCTTTAAAACCTTCGAGATTGTTGGTTTGTGAGCTGTTTTCAAATACGGAGAGCGGACTCGGAGTCGATTCGCCGGGAACGGTCTAAAACGATTGCTTGTTTCGGTGGAAAAAATCAGTTTTGGTTGGATATGAAACGTCTCTTATTCACGGCACCCGATTTCTTTTCGGAGCTCGATCTCTTTAGTCGCAATGCTTCGGTATCGAAAGAGCTGGAAGCAAATGTGCGGACTTTGATCGCGGACATTGAAAAACGGGGCGACGAGGCGGTAAGCGATTGCATCGCTCGATTCGACGGTGCGAAGCTGGGGGCGGAGGAATTTCGGATTTCGGGCGAAAAGCTTGCCGATGCGCTGAAGCAGTTGGATCCGGAAAAAAAGAAGGCCATTTCCGAATCGATTCAGGCGGTGCAGGAATTTGGGGCCCGCACGATTCCCGAGAACTGGAGGATGACGAATCTTCACGGAGCGACGGTTGGGGAAAACTTTTTTCCATATCGTCGGGTCGGTGTTTATGTTCCCGGGGGAAATGTTCCGCTCGTTTCTACCGTCGTGATGACTGCGGGGCTTGCAAAAATCGCTGAGGTTCCGGAGGTGGCTGTTTTTACGCCTTCTGATGCGGAGGGAAATGTGGCGATCGAGATTTTAGCGGCTTGTCGGTTGCTCGGAATCGATGAGGTTTATCGGGTCGGAGGCGTTCAAGCAGTTGCGGCGATGGGATACGGCACGGAAACGATTCCGGCGGTTGATAAGATTTTCGGTCCAGGCAATGCCTATGTCGTCGAGGCGAAGCGGCAGCTTTTTGGCCGGGTTGGAATCGATCTTTTGCCGGGTCCGAGCGAGCTGATGGTTATTGCCGATGGGGAAGCCAATCCGATTTTTGTGGCTGCCGATTTGCTTTCACAAGCCGAACACGGGGCAAACGGCAGGATCTACGCGGTTGGGCCGAAAACGATTCTCGATCAAGTTGAAGGGCAACTGAAGGAGCAGGTGAAGAGTTTGCGTCATTCGGAGATTTTAGGGGAAGCGTTGGCAAGCGGTTATGTCGGGATCGAAACCGATGATATCGAAGGGGCGATCGAGGTGGCGAATTTCGTCGCTCCGGAACACTTGGAGTTGCATGTTTCTGGGAACGATCGCGAAATCTGCCTTCAAAGAATAACGACGGCCGGTTCGATTCTTTGCGGCAATTTCTCACCGACGGTTTTGGGGGATTTTGTTGCGGGTCCAAGTCACGTTTTGCCAACAGGAAGGAGCGGACGTTTCTCGAGTGGATTGCGTGCCGGCGATTTTTTCCGGAAATCGAGTTTTGTCGAATACGATGCGGAAAGTTTGAAAAAAGCACTTCCGGCGATCGAGGTTTTCAGCAAAATGGAGGCACTCGATGCGCACGGCCGGTCGGCTGCGATCCGTTTTGAGGACGTCTAAAAAACAAGATGAGCGACGATTTTTTTCTTAATCTGGCCCTTCCGCACGTTCGGAAATTGCAGCCTTACACGCCTGGCTTGCAGCCGAAAGTGCAGGAATGGGTCAAACTCAATACGAACGAAAATCCGTATCCGCCGAGTCCGCGCGTTCAAGAAGCGATCAGCCGGGAACTCGGAGCTGGACTTCGACTTTATCCAGATCCGCGCAGCACCGCTTTGCGGGAAGCGGTTGGAAAATATCATGGTTTGGAGGCCGATT
>DATGSL010000365.1:0-4712 GCA_035302665.1 Opitutales bacterium
CTGACGTCGGAATTATTTACGAAACTCGAAACCTGGATCCACTCGCATTACCGCGAAACGCTCGCCCTCCCCGATCTCACCGATCCACGGCTGATTGAAGAAAACGACCGTGCAATCACCGAACTATCGAGAATCTTAAAACTCCCGGAAATAAAATAAAGAGGAACGCGACGGCAAAAGATACGTCCACCGACGGTCGCCGTTCTCGCTTCCTTACAGAATCGGACTCGTCAGGCGGCAAGTATTTTCCAAAACTCGCTGGCCCATCGAACGTTTTGCCCACTTTTTTGGATCAAGGAGATCGGAGTCGGCAATATAGGTTTGCTGGAGGTCGCGGATTTCTTTCGCGAATTCCTCACCATATACAAACAGCGCTACTTCATAATTGATCCAAAGACTGCGCATATCGAGATTCGCAGTGCCGAACATCGTGATATTTGAATCGGCCGTGATCGATTTGGTATGCAGCAAACCTACCCGATACAGGTGAATGTGGATTCCGACTTCCAGCAAATCGTCGTAATACGATCGGCTCGCATAGCGGGTGAGAAATGAATCGACAACTTCCGGTAAAATTAAATGAACTTCGACTCCGCGGGCCGCCGCCCCTCGAAGCGCAAGCAAAAGAGCTTCGTCAGGAACGAAATAAGGCGTCGTCAGAATCAATTCTTTTTTCGCGTAATTGATCGTCGCAAGAAGCATTTGAAGGAGCCCGTCGTAGGTCTCGCCGGGACCGGATGGAACAACCTGAATATCGGTCGTCCCTCTTGCCTGGATCTCATCAAGGTGGGTTTTCGAAATCACTTCCCTGATCGATTCGCCTTTCTCCCGCACCCAATCGCCGATCATCGTCAAGCCGAGAGGCACGATCGCGTAACCTTCCAGCCGAACCATCGCGTCGACCCATTCACCGTAATTGCCATCTTGTTTAAAAAATTTCGGATCGACCATATTCATACTGCCGGTCCAGGCAATATCACCGTCGATGATGACGATTTTCCGATGATTTCGAAGATCGGTTCGTGAAAAAAGCGTGTGGAAAATACTGACCGGCAACGATCGCAGCACCTGGACTCCGGCATTTCGAAGCTTGCGCGGCTGTGAACTGTTCCACCACGAACGCGCTCCCATCGCATCGATCAAAACGAGGCAAGTGACCCCTCTTTTTGCGGCGCGAATGAGTGCTTCAAGAACTTCATCGGCTTTCCCTCCGCGATGCCAAATATAAAACTGCATCAGCACACCGAACTTTGCGTTGTCGATATCCTCGATTATCGCATCAAGAATTTCTTCCGTATTTGAAAAAAGAGTTCCCGAATTGCCGGTGACTGTCGGAAAACCGATCGTATTCACGCCGAGCCGATTCATTCCCTTCGCTTCAACCGGATGCTTCTCCCAAGGAACATCGGTCATTCGCCTGCTCTCGATATGTTGGAGCAGCTTCACGTAGTCATCTTTTTGATTCGAAATCCGTTGTTCCCGCCGTTTGCTGATCCGTTTCTCTCCCAAAAGCAGATAGATTCCCGCTCCAGTATAAGGGAAAGCGGCAACGATAAAAAGCCAAGCCAAGGCCACGCCGGTATCGGGCCGCTGCATGATGACGCGCAGCGCGATTCCCACAACCAGAAGGAAGTGAAAAATGGCCAAAAACGATGGCAGAAACGAAAGGAGATCCATTCTTGATTTTGAAAACTACGAGGCGCTATACCGACAACAAAGCGCAAACGAGTTTGCAGGAATGGGTTAACGGTTCAAGCCGGTTCGCCGTGTCGGACCTTCGGCTGACCGGTTTGTTCTGCCAATCAGGAGATTGGTGTTCCCGGGAACGCCGATCTCCCGATCGGCATCAGCAGTGGCATATAACGCCCGCTTGACCGCCTCCGAGCCAACCGCGTTTGCCCTACCCGGCGGCAAGTTGCGACGCTTTTTCAGGCGGAAAATCAGCGAGCCGAACGTCTTCGTTTTTCTCCTCGAAAAAGTTGAGCATCCAATCGCTCGAAAAGAGCACAACCGGCAATCGATCCGCATCAAAAGCGATCCGAACGCCGTTCGGAATGATCAGTCGCGAAAGATCGACATCGGGCGTCGCGATCCATTTGCAAATCGTCCAGGGCGCAGCCTCGAGCCGCGTTTCGCAACTGTATTCCGCCTCCATTCGCGCCTGCACGACCTCAAACTGAAGGGGCCCGACCGCTCCGAGAAGCGGAATGCTTTGCACAGCATCTTTCAACTCAAAGGATTGCACCACTCCTTCCTGCATCAACTGATCGAGACCGGTGCGAAAGCGTTTGTAGTTCGAAATGACCGGATTGTGCAAATACGAGAAACATTCGGGCGCAAATCTCGGAATCTCATCGAAAACAACATTCGGTTTTTCCGAAAGCGTGTCGCCGATCGCAAATTCCGAATGTCCAACCAACCCGATAATATCGCCTGCATACGCATCGTCGGCCGTTTCCCGATCCTGCCCCATCAATTTATGCGAACTCGATAGCCGAATCCGTTTTCCGGTGCGGGAATGAAGAACGTTCATGTCGCGCGTAAATTTGCCCGAACAAACCCGGACAAAGGCGATCCGGTCGCGATGTCGCGGATCCATATTTGCCTGAATTTTAAAAACGAATCCCGAAAACGAATCGCTGTCGGTCGGAACAATCCCTTCAGCCGTCCTGCGCGCAGCCGGCGGCGAAGAAAGATCGAGAAAGGTATCGAGCATCAACTGCACGCCAAAATTGTTCACGGCGCTACCGAAAAAAACCGGCGTAATCTCGCCTTTTAAAACAGCTTCGATGGAAAAATCCTCGCCCGCTATCTCGAGCATCTCAACTTCCTCGACGACTTGATTGTAGGTCGTTTCGTCGGTGACATTGCGGACAAAATCATCGCTCAGATCTTTGATCGCAACCGATGCACGGAATTTCCCGCCGGGAGTTCGCTCGAAAAGATGCACCCTTTTTTCACGCCGATCGTAGATCCCTTTGAAAAAGCTGCCGTTGCCAATCGGCCAATTCATCGGATATGCGCCGATCCCGAGCACCCGTTCGAGCTCGTCGAGCAACTCGAGCGGCTCGAGCGTCGGCCGATCACATTTGTTCATAAAAGTGATGATCGGAATTCCGCGTCGACGACAAACTTCAAAAAGTTTCAGAGTTTGCGGCTCGATTCCCTTTCCCGCGTCGATGATCATGATGACTGCATCGACTGCCGTGAGCACGCGATAGGTATCTTCCGAAAAATCCTGGTGACCGGGTGTATCGAGCAAATTGATCGCAAAACCGCGATAATCGAATTGCAAAACGGTCGAACTGACCGAAATCCCGCGTTTTCGCTCGAGTTCCATCCAGTCGGAAGTCGTCGCCCGCTCGTTTTTGCGCGCGCTGACGGATCCAGCCAGATGCTTCGCCCCACCATAAAGGAGAAACTTCTCCGTAAGGGTCGTTTTTCCCGCATCGGGGTGAGAAATTATGGCGAACGTCCGCCGCCTCGCGATCTCTTCGGTCAATGACATAAAGGTGAAAATGGTAATTTAAACGCGCTCAATCACAAGCTGGAAAGAAAAAACGAAAACCGATTTTCCGGCAAAACTTTCAGCGCCCTGCAGCGGAAAATTCACCGCGAATCGTTCGGAAAAGCTGGGATCTGCTTGAAGAATTGTGAACCGAAGCAGAGTTTGAAGGTTGTTTATTATCTTCCGACACCCATAAACTCTTCTTATGGCCGATGAGGTAAAATCAATAGTTGAGGACGCAACGTTCGATTTCGCTATGGGCGAAAATGATCAGGCACTCGCGAAACTCGATAAAGCCGTCGAACTCGATCCGAAAAGTTTCGAAGCTTGGCACGCCATTGCCGAGATCCATTTTTCTACACGTCAGCTCGACGAAGCGCTCGACGCAGCACAAAAAGCCCACGAAATCCGACCCGACGACATCCACATTCACACAAGCCTGTCGCGGATTTACATGGAGCGCGGAGATAAGATCAAAGCCGAAGAACATGGAGCAAAAGCGCGGATGCTCGGCTGGAGAGAACAACTCCAGGGCGAGTCCGAAGAAGATTAAAGGGAAGAGCTTCAGTTTCTGTTAACCGCGATCGAATCGGCATCAGCATTTTCTTCCTGCCGATTTGCCCTTGCCGTTCCGCTGGTGCAGACCAATCATCGTCCGCAAAAATCATGGGAAAGTCCGACTACATTTTGGAGTTTGAACGTCCACTTCGAGACCTCGACAAACAACTCGCCCAGCTCAACGAGCTTTCGGTCGAGAGCAATGTCGATGTATCGGATGAGATTCGCGCCATCGAACGGAAAATTCAGGCGACGAAGGAGTCGATCTACTCGAATCTCAATCCGTGGCAAAAAGTCCAGATCGCCCGCCACCCGAAACGGCCGTACACAACCGACTACATCGAACGGGTTTTCACAAATTTTGAAGAACTGCATGGCGATCGCGCTTTCGGTGATGACCGCGCCATCGTCGGCGGAACCGCTTTTTTCGAAGGACGCGCTGTTGTCGTGATCGGTCAGCAAAAAGGTCGCGGCACCAAGGAAAACTTGTTGCGGAATTTCGGCTGTTCCCATCCGGAAGGATATCGCAAAGCCCTGCGTCTGATCCGAATGGCGAACAAGTTCGAGCTTCCGCTAATCACCTTGATTGACACCCCAGGTGCCTTTCCGGGAATCGGAGCCGAGGAACGTCACGTCTCAGAAGCAA
>DATGSL010000366.1:0-5048 GCA_035302665.1 Opitutales bacterium
TCATTCGTGAGATTACACGATTTGAGAATTTTACCGGGGAGCGGGATATCTAACCTAAAATCCGATCACATGACTCGCCCATTCATTTTTCTGCTGCATTTTTTCGCCGTTTTTCTCGGAACGGCGATCATGCACGCGCAATCGGCTGAGAATGCTCCGACGGTGGGGGAGCTGACGATTCGATTTCTCGAATTGGAAAATGTGACGCCTGAGCTTGTCCGCGCGAATATTCAGACGACGGAAGGGGCGCCTTACGATGAGGCATTGATCGACAAGGATATCCGGTCCCTTTATCGAACCGGCCTCTTTGAGTATATCGAGGTAAAGAGAAATTTTCGGAATGCTGGAACGGTCGATCTGCTTTTTGAACTCCGACCGAAATACCGGGTCGAGAAAATTACTTTTGAGGGAAACGAGCGGATTTCGACCCGGCGGCTCAGGCGCGAGACGAAGATCCGGGAAAATGATGCGCTCGATGAGCGGCGGGTCCGTCTTGATGTCGAAGCGCTCCATGAGCATTACCAGAACCGCGGCTATTCCGAGGCGGTGATCGATTACGACATCACACGCGATCGATCGACCGGGATGGGGGTCGTGACGTTTTTTATCGACGAAGGGCGGCGGGTCCGGATCAGCAAAGTGAATTTTGTTGGCAATGACTCGGTTTCGGATCGTCAGTTGAGAAAGGCGATCAGCACGCGGCGTTGGCATCCGTTTTCCTGGTTGACCGGGACCGGGCGATTCCAGGATGAGACTTTTGAGGATGATCTCGATACCTTGCGTGATTTTTATCGGGAAAAAGGTTTTCTGGATGTATCGATTTCTGCGGCGGATGTCCTTTTTGAATATCCGTCGGATGCGCGGCTCGTTTTGACGATTCCGGTTGAGGAGGGAAGGCGTTATTATGTCGGTGAAATCCGGATTTCGGGAAATGAACTTTATACCGATGCGGAATTGCGTCGGGTGTTGGAGCTGAAAACCGGAGATGTTTTTGTTCCGTCCAAGCTCGATTCGGATACGGAAAACCTTCGCGACTATTACGGACAGGATGGGTATTTGAATACGCGCGTTCGTGGTAGTCGGCGCCCGAATGTGGAAACGGGCAATATCGATATCGATTACGAGATTGCCGAAGGCACGAAACATTATCTTAGCTCGATATCGATCGAAGGGAATACGAAGACGAAAAGCACCGTGATTATTCGCGAACTCGGACTGGGGCCGGGAGATGTTTTCAACACCGTGCGAATGAAGACGAGTCAGCGGCGTCTTGAGAACACCCGCTTTTTCGAAAGTGTCCAGCTGTCGCCGGTGCCGACCGATATTCCGGATCAGAACGATCTTCGAATTACGGTAAAGGAAGCGAGGACTGGCAGTCTGACGTTTGGCGTCGGTTTCAGCACATTGGAGCGAGCGATTGTTTATGGGGAATACCGCGAGTCGAATTTCGATCTATTCAATGCGCGGTCGAAATTCCAGGGGGCCGGTCAGAAGTTTCAGCTCCGGGTTCAGCTCGGAACCCGATCGAACGAAGTGTTGATCGCATTTGAAGAACCTTATTTCTTCCATCGCGAACTCGCCTTCGGGTTTCAGATTTACCGGAGTGAAACTCGTTATCTCGCTTCGATTTACAATGAGTTGCGAACCGGCTTTGAAGTCTATTTTCGGAAACGGCTGATTGAACTTATTGAAGGGCGGATTTCGTATCGATATGAAATTGTTGATATCTTCGATGTGGACTCGACGGCGCCTCATCAGATTCGAGCTGAAGAAGGGGAACGAACGGTATCGAAAGTCGGATTCAGCCTTTTGCGGGATACTCGGGATGACCTTCTTGTAACGACGCGTGGAAATCGAGTTGAGTTTTTAACAGAGGTTGCCGGTGGACCTTTTGGGGGCGAAACCGATTATTATCGTTTTGAGGCGAGGGCTTCGCAGTTCTTTCCGATTTTCGAAGCCAGGACACAGGTGATCTCGATTATCGGGCGCGCTGGCACTTTGATTCCGCATAGTGGGGCCAAACAGGTGCCTTTTTTCGATCGTTATTTTCTCGGTGGACCCTACAGCCTTCGCGGTTTCAATTTCCGCGAAGTCGGTCCGATCGATGGGGGTGAGCGTGTCGGAGGAAATTCCTTTGGTTATGCGAGCATCGAGTATTCGGTCGAGCTCGTGAATCCGGTCCGTTTTGCGGTCTTTTACGATTGGGGCTTTGTGAATTCAGGTAAAATGAATTTTAACAGCAGCGGTTACAACGACAACTGGGGAATTGGCCTGCGGATTAATGTTTTGGGAGCACCGATGCGGCTCGATTATGGAATCCCGATTACGACCGATGAGTTTAACGACGACGGCGGCCGTTTTAGCTTTTCTTTTGGAACACGTTTCTAAATTCTATTTCTAATACAATGAATATGAAAAACCTCTCTATCCTGTTTCTCTCTTTTGCGATTTGTGCAATGACTTCCCTGGCAAGCGCCGCGGATCTCCGTGTGGCCACAGCCGACATGTCTCGGCTCTATGATAATTACCATCGGGCTGCCGAGGCCCGCAAACGGTTGCAGAGCTCTGTGGAGGCTGCTGAAAATCAGGCAAGAACCATTCTGGAGGAGCGGGAGGCCATGGTCGAAGAGTACCAAAAAATGCTTGAGGATGCCGAAAGCCCGGCTCTTTCCGCCGAAGCGCGCGAGCGGGCGCAAGCTGCTGCTGAAGAACAGCGGTTGGCGATTCAGGAGAAGGAACATGATTTTCAGCAGTTTCAAACAAACACCCGGGCGATGTTGGAGCAGCAAAACCAAAATCACCAGCGGTTGATGTTCGAGGAAATCCGGGAAGTTGTCCGCGAAGTTGCCGCAAAAAAAGGAGCGACTCTCGTGCTCAATAGTGCGATGGGCGGTGGCGTGATTTACTCCGATTCCTCTTTCGATATCACCGAGGAGACATTGGAGGAACTCAATAAGGATCAACAATAATAGGCTCGCAATTTTGACAAAGCCCTGTTCGTAGATGGACAGGGCTTTTTTATTAGGGATGCAGATCTCACTTTCTATCGACGAAATCGCTTCGATTACCCAACCCGAAAATCGTTTGGGTGACAGCCATGCCGTAATCCGGAAGATCACTTCTTTGGAAGATGCCCAGCCGGGTGATCTTTCTTTTTTAGGAAACGTAAAATATCGGAAACAGGTCGCCGACTCGCAGGCATCGTTGATTTTCGTACCGGTCGATTACGAAGGGGAGCCGCGGGAAGGACAGATTTTCTTTTATCAGAAAAACCCTTCACTTGCACTGGCTCGGATCTGCAAACGAATCGAGGAAAATCTTTGGCCGCGGCCGGAACCCGGGATTCATCCAACGGCCGTGATCGGAAAAAATTGTCAGATTTCAGAAACGGCAACGATCGGGCCGCTTTGCGTTATCGATGACAATGTCACGATTGGCGATCGGTGCGTTCTTCAGGCAAAGGCATTTATCGGTCGAAATGTGACGATCGGCGATCGGTCCTTCATCGCCGCGAATGTTACGATTCAAGGATATTGTCGCATCGGAGAACGGGTTCGCCTCGATTCCGGAGTCGTCATTGGGTCGGAAGGCTTTGGTTACGATACCGATGGGAAAGGTCAGCATGAGAAGTTGCCTCAGATCGGCGAGGTCGTGATCGGCGACGATGTTGAAATCGGTGCCAATACGACGATCGACCGCGCGCGATTTGACCGGACGGAGATCGGAGAGGGAACGAAAATCGACAATCTCGTTCAGCTCGGCCACAATGTGATCATTGGGAAACATTGTTTAATCGTCGCTCAGGTTGGTATCGCTGGAAGCACGCAAATTGAAGATCATGTTATTATCGGTGGACAAGTCGGAGTCGTCGGTCACGTTCGAATAGGATCGGGAAGTATGATCGGAGCGCAAAGTGGAATTAGTAAAGATCTACCGCCGAAAAGCTACGTTGCGGGCAGCCCGGCTTTGCCGATTATGCTTCACCATAAACTGACAGCGCTCCAACGTCGTCTACCGGAGCTCTTCCGAAATTTCGAGAAGCTCGACGGGCTCGTAAAAGAGCTTACAACGGAAGCTTAGGACGATTCATTTCTTATTAGATTCATGGCTCATCGCGAAATCAGAATATTCTCAGGCGGTTCAAATCGGCCTCTTGCCCAGGAGATTTGCAATCTGATCGGAATTCCCCTTGGAGAAGCGGTCGTAACGGCTTTTCCGGATGGAGAATCGTTTGTTAAAATCAATGAAAACGTGCGGGGGCGCGATGTTTTTATTATCCAATCGACGTCGACGCCGGCGAATCATCATATCATGGAGCTGCTGATCATGATCGATGCAGCTCGCCGGGCATCGGCTCAACGGATCACGGCGGTGATGCCCTTTTACGGTTATGCGCGTCAGGATCGGAAGGACCAGCCACGGGTCCCGATCACGGCAAAACTGGTGGCGAATCTGCTCGTTGCCGCAGGAGCCAATCGTATTCTTACGATGGATTTGCACGCGCAGCAGATTCAAGGTTTTTTCGATATTCCGGTCGACCATCTCTACGGTTCTCCTGTCATTTACCAATATTTAAAGAAGCTGAAGCACAAAGATCTCGTCGTGGTCTCCCCCGATCAGGGCGGAGTGAAAATGGCAGCTGCCTATGCGGATATGCTTGAGTGTGCCGTCGGGTTTATTGCGAAAAGGCGGATGGATGCGACGACGGTTGAGGCGGTGAATATGATCGGGGATGTGGAGGATTGCGATGTCCTGCTCGTCGACGACATGACGGAAACGGCCGGCACATTGACGACAGCTGCCCGACTTTGCAAAGCTCAGGGAGCCCGCAGCGTGCGCGCAGCTGTGAGCCATTCGATTTTAAACGATCTTGCCTACGAAAGACTTCGGGAAGGATTGATCGACGAATTGATCACGACGAATTCGGTCCCGGTTCAACCGAACGGTCTTCCGATTGTCGTTTTGAGTATCGCGGAATTGCTTGGCGAAGCGATTGTTCGAATCAGCCGGAACGAGAGTGTGACGAGCCTTTTTGAGATCAACGGATA
>DATGSL010000367.1:0-2418 GCA_035302665.1 Opitutales bacterium
TGCGCCCGCGGGTAACCTGCTCCCGGACCGCAGCGGCGATTTCCGGTTCGAGCGACTGCCATTCCCGCGGTAAGGAAATCGCGATGTCGAGCGTCTTGCGATTGACCGACGAAATTTCGACGACAATTTGCTCATCCGCTCCGGTCCCGACAGCGCGACCGTAACCGGTCATACTTTTGATCATAAAGATGCGTTTTCCAAAATCCGCGCTGCTTCCTGAACGTCTTTATCGCCGCGTCCACTCAGATTGAGAACAATGATCTCCTCCGGCTTCATTTTTCCGGCCTTTTTCATAACGTAAGCCGCACCGTGAGAAGATTCGAGCGCCGGAATGATCCCTTCATAACGAGCCAAACGGGTAAACGCATCGAGCGCCTCTTCATCGGTTGCAGAAGCAAAATCGATCCGCTTGCGATCGCGATAATAAGCGTGTTCCGGCCCGATCGCAGCATAATCGAGTCCGGCGGAAACCGAATGGGTCTGCGCGATCTGACCATCTTTGTCCTGAAGAATGAACGTTTTGCAGCCTTGGAAAACCCCGAGACGACCGCCCTCGAATCGCGCGGCATGATCGCCGACCGTTCGACCGCGTCCACCGGCCTCGACACCGGTTAGTTTAACATCGGGTTCGTCGAGAAATTCAAAAAATGCTCCAATCGCGTTGCTTCCGCCACCGATACAGGCAACGACTTCATCCGGCAGCCGCCCTTCCCGCTCGAGAATCTGGCGTTTTGTTTCCGCTCCGATGATTTTCTGAAAATCGCGCACCATCATCGGATACGGATGAGAACCGAGAGCGGAACCGAGAACATAATGGCTATTTCGAACATTCGTAACCCAGTCGCGCATCGCCTCGTTGATCGCCTCTTTCAAGGTCTTTTGCCCGGCATCGACTCCGCGCACTTCCGCTCCGCAAAGACGCATGCGGTAAACATTTAGCGCCTGACGCTCCATATCGACCGCTCCCATGTAAATGACACATTCGAGCCCGAGCTTTGCACAAACAGAAGCTGTTGCGACGCCGTGCTGCCCGGCCCCGGTCTCGGCAATCACCCGTTTTTTTCCCATCCGTTTTGCGAGAATCGCCTGTCCGAGCGCGTTGTTGATTTTATGAGCACCGGTATGCAAAAGATCCTCGCGTTTGAAATAAATCTTCGCTCCGCCGAGTTCCTCCGTCAGACGTCGGGCAAAATAAAGTTCGGTCGGTCTTCCCGCATATTCACGCAAATGCCCGAGCAGTTCCTCCTGAAAAGCAGGATCCTCCCGAGCGACCCGATAAGCTTCGTCGAGTTCGTACAAAGCTGTCATCAAAGTCTCCGGCACATACATGCCGCCATAAGGGCCGAAATGTCCGCGTGCGTCAGGCAGCTGGTGGCGCGGAGCGCGTTCTTCAGTAGCGTTGGATGCCATAGATGCGTTCCAGATTGGATATCTCTTTCGCGAAGGGCAAGGTTTCGGAGCGCAAAATCACTTTTACGAAAATTTTGGAAAGATAAAAATCGAAAAAATGCGCTAAACGTTCCGCAATTATTAATGATTCGGAAAAATCGTTCCGTCGATTTTCAACGCAATATCTTCGCGGATCACGTAAAAAAGATGGAGAATCAGGCCGAGAACAATAACGAACGCGATCGACATCAGCGCGATAAATCCTTGGGCCGATTCGGGTTGGAAATATCCGGCCACGCGAAAAAGGAAATCAACGACCGCAATCGCCACATAAATCCGCCGGTATTTCAGTCCATTTTCCGCAAGATCGGGCCGTTCTCTTTCCCTGCTGAACTTGATCGCTGCCGCAAGGACAAACCAGATCAGGGAAATCTCCAAAATCGAGTTGATCAAAAAGAGGATCTCCGCCCCGCGCGGTGCCAGAAAATAACGGAGCACGGAAAGAATGAGGAGCGGCAGAGCGATGTTCCGGGCAATCCGGAACTTCGCCGTATATTGGGAGAGATTGTGAGAAGAAAAACCGATTAACAAATAACCGATAAAATCCGGCAATATTTCAAACCGCCCAATCTGGAAGTTGATGAGGGCAAAAACCAGCCCGACCATCAATAACAGAAACTGACTCGCCATCCTTTGCAATTATACCGCAGTTGTCGCGATCTGCAAAATCGGAGGCCCGTCCGCTCAACGATCGATTTTTACCCCAACCGAACCGATCGTAATTCCCTAAAAACCTTACCGCCGTTTTCCGTAATAAGGACGTTTTTTCCGCTTCCGCCCTCCATTTTTTCCATCATCCCTGAGAGCGGCAATCTGATCGCGAATGATCGCCGCCTTTTCGAATTCCAGATTCGTCGACGCTTCCAACATCTCCGTTTCAAGTTCCGCCAAAACTTTTGCGACATCGGCATCGCCGGTCCCTTCGGCAACCATCAAGAGTTTATCCTCTTCCTCTTTCGCATCATAGCG
>DATGSL010000368.1:0-6359 GCA_035302665.1 Opitutales bacterium
ACACCCAATGGACCGGTTCGGGAACTCCAGAACGAATTGTCCACGAAGGCCAACAGATTCTCGCAGCCGGAACGGGCGGCACTTACTGCAGCGGCTTTACTTTTGCGACGGTGATGGCGACCGCGCAAAAAGCCGGACTTCTTCAAGGAAAAACTGTAGAGGAAGTGCGCCGTTTTCAAAAAGAATGGTACGGTGCTGTCAGCGAACCGGAAATTCGCGAAAAACAATGCGCTCTCGCTGTCGGACACCTCGGAATCGGCCGTCAAGTTGCCGCCGATGAAGCTCAGCCCGGCGATTTCCTACAATTCTGGCGCGTTAGAAGCGGTCACAGCGTTGTTTTCCTCGGCTGGGTAAACGATCAGGATGGAAAACGGATTGGGTTCAAATATAGAAGCTCCCAAGGTTCCACCGACGGGATCGGAAACACCATCGAATATTTCCAGGGCGCACGCGAAAACGGATACGTCAACCCGGCACGGATGTATTTCGCACGGCTCGGAAAAGACCCAAAACCGGAAGAAATCTGATGTTCAAAAAAACGGCGACTTCTTCAGCTACCGTTCGCCGGTCAACATCTTCGCCCCTGTCCACGGATCGACCCGGATCTGACGCGTTTCGCCTCCAAAATGGAGCTCCAGCCAAAAATTTGTGCAGGATCCGTCCGGATAATAAGAAACCTGCCCGATCGGTTGCGTATCGACCAATCTTCCCCGGATCAAAATCATCTCGTTGCTCGCTCGTTGCTGAACAAATTGCACCGTGATCGGATCCCCCGTTTGAGTCGTCCCCTTGGCAGGAAAGGTCTCAATCAACGTCTCGCCGCTAACCAGCTGAAAAGCCGTATTCTCCTCATCGAAAAATAGGGAAACCGGTCTTCGCAAAAAAAGAGCCTGCATGCGCGCTTTGTGCGATGCTTCCCAAAAGGCCCGCTCCACGCTCGCCTCCTCCTGATCGCGTAAAAGACTGTCGATGTTGACGACAAAAATCGTCCCGATCAGCGCGATCAAAAAGATAACGAGAAGAACTTCAAGAATGGTAAACGCCCCGGAAACGCGTTTACCAGTTTCCGATGTCATCATCGCTTTCGACACCATCCGCACCGAGAGAGAAAACGTCGTAGGAGTCGGGATTTCTCGTCCCCGGATAACGGTACTGATAAGGACGATTCCACGGATCGAGCGGAAGTTTTCCACCTTCCAAATAAGGTCCCCGCCAACGATCAGCCACACCCGATGGAGGCGTGATCAAAGCCTGAAGTCCCTGCTCTGTCGTCGGATAGGAACCAATATGCATCCGATAACTCAGAAGCGGTGTGCGGATCGATTCATTGACGAAGATACTCGCGACCCCTTCGGAACTCTGACCGATGATCTTATCGGCATTTCGGAAAAGCACGGTGACCAACATTCCGATGATAAAAAGCACCACGAGCACCTCGAGAATCGTGAATGCTTTGTGCGAACGGATCGATTTTCTATGAAAAAACTGATGAGCAGCCTGATTTTTTAGCATAATGGCAAAAACAAATAAGCGGATAATCTTCGGGTTTCCACGAAATTAAACTCCCGAAGAAAATAAAAGTTGCCTGGCATAGTAGCCGCTGCCGTGAATTTGTCTAGAAACCTCTCTCTTTTGAAAATCTTTCGGTTCTCCCAAAAATCATCTCAAAATCGGCCTCAAAGCAGAAGTCGGCTTGGAATAGAACCGAAACAAAGCCAAATTGTTCAAATGGATTCTGCAGCTGTTCGCTTTCATCAATTCGGAGATCCTTCCCGCGTCCTCCAACTCGACAAAATTCCGGTTGCAAAACCTGGCACGGGACAACTTCTTCTGCGCCTTCTCGCCTCTCCGATCCACCCTTCCGATCTTGGAACGGTTTTCGGAAGCTACGGAGAACTTCCCGAACTCCCTGCAATCGCCGGACGTGAAGGGATCGGCGAAATCGTCGAAAAAGGACCCGGGACCGACTCGTTCGAAATCGGCCAACGGGTCCTTTTTCCAACCGGCCCGGGCGCTTGGACCGAATTTCGGTTACTCCCCAGCGCGGAAGTTTTGCCGGTTCCAGAACAGGCTCCGACGTTGCAGGCAGCCATGGCAGCAATCAATCCGCCGACCGCCTGGCTCCTTCTCGAAAACTTTGTCGAACTCGAACCGGGCGATTGGATCATCCAAAATGCGGCCAATTCAGCCGTCGGTCATTCCATCATCCAACTTTGCCATGCGCGCGGAATCCGCTCGATCAATCTCGTCCGGGACCCGCGCTGGTTTGCACCTCTTCGCGAAATCGGTGCCGACGAGGTTCTATTGGCCGACGATCCCGATTTAAAAGAGCGCGTGGCAGCTGTCACCGATGGAAAAGGAGCCCGACTCGGTCTAAACTCAGTTGGCGGACCGAGCGTTATTTCCCTTATTCAATCACTCGGAAATCGAGGAACGCTCGTGACTTTTGGCGGCATGAGCAGTGAACCGATCCGCTTCCCCACACGTTATTTGATTTTCAACGATGTCCGTCTCGTCGGTTTTTGGCTTCATCACTGGAAAAAGACGACTCCGAAAGCAAAACAGGATGCTTTGATGGAGAAGATTTTAAATCGCATTGCGGAAGGCCAGCTCCATGCACCGATCGAAAAAACCTTTCCGCTGACGAGTTTCTCACAGGCGATTCAGCAAGCCTCAACAGGCAAGCGCTCCGGAAAAATCCTCTTCGACCAGTCCACGTCCGGAAACTCCGGCAATTAAACCTTTCTCCGTCACGGACTCGTTCCCCCGATCGGAACCGATCGTTTCTTATCCGATTTCAATCCGTCCTCCAAATATTCTCCGTCGGCATCGGTCGCTTCCCACTTCCCGGTGGCAAAATTATGACGCTTGATAATCCGGGCAGGCGAGCCGACCGCGACCGAAAAGGGCGGTATATTTTGCCGGACAATCGCGTTTGCACCGATGACCGCATGTTCTCCGATCGTGACATCGCCGAAAATGCAGACGTTTTCCCCAATCCAGGCTCCGTCGCCGATCTCGATTTCGCCATCGGTCTTCTCGTTTTCAGCGAACGGATCGGGGAAACTGTCGTTCAGGCAAACATCGTCGGCTATCAAGACATCTTTTCCGACAAAGACCCGTTTGCTTGCAAAGATCTCGATGCGGTTGCCGATATACGTTCCATCGCCGATAAAAATGCGCGGCATCACACCGGTCGCACTCACCGGCTCTTCCGCAACAAACGAACCGAACCAGCTGATACGCGCGCCGCGGCCAAAATGAACTTGTTGTGGGTTCGGAATCTGCAACGGATATTCCAAACGAGTCGTCGGGTCGATGCTTCCAAGATGAATACGCAAGTCTTCCTCCCAAGCCCGCTGACGGAAATGACCGAGCCTTAAAAAAATCTTTCCCGAAATCCGATAAAACCGTTGAGCGATTAAACTGAACATCTGCTGTTCCCTTTTTCTGGATTCACAAGGCCATGGTAACCTTCTTTTCGATTCCAAACCATCAGCAGACAACCGCAGCTCTCCTTAGGAGAAACGCCTAATCACCCTTGCGAAAAACTTCGGAAGTCGGCTCAAACACTTGTCCAACAGATGGGTCAGATGGATACACCGTTCGATTTTCCGAACTTCTCCGGAAAAACAAATTCACTCCCGATTTCCGAATCCGTTTGGCAAAAGAAATCCCCACCGGAGGAACAAATGTTTTAATAACCGACCGCAAAAACATCCGGCAAAACTTTCGCGGTTCAGAAACGAGCCGACCGAAATAGATCCGCCGCACGAGCGAAAAATAGCAAAAAAAAGCCAACCGCAATCGACCTAGATACGAAAATTTTCCGTAAACATTCGCATCAGTGACAATCGGTTTCACCGCATACCAACAAAGGCCCAACAGCGGATTCGCCCGCGCCAGATGCCCCGCGCCGACTTTTGCAGCATAACCCTCAAAATCGTTCGAAAGCCCGATCAGATTTTTGTTATAAGCCCTGAAGCTGAACTGCTTAACTTTTCCATGAACCAGCAGATCCGAAATAAATGCCCAATCGGAACCGAGAATATTCCTCACTTCAATTTCCGAAATCACATCGGCCCGCATCAAACCATGAAAAACCCCACCCGCACTTACCTTCCCAAAAAATGCCCGAATCCGCGCCGTCTCCTTTTCCTGTTCAAACGAAAATCCACGTTCCTCAAGATAAATCTTCTCATTATCCCAATAACAAACCGTTCCGGAAACCATCACATAATCGGGATGCGTCATCAAAAACGTCACATAACGCGCAAGAATATCCGGCTCCAACCAGTCGTCATCAGCCAACCACATGAAAAAATCGCCGCGATTTTGCGCCTTCAAAAATGCAAAATTCCGAAGAGGGCCGATATCGGGTGAATGACGAAAGAGCCGGATTCGCGAATCGTCCTCGGCAAGCGATTGGCAAACGCGGGCGGTCTCGTCCGAAGAATCGTTGTCAGAAATAAGAATCTCGATACGCGGATAACTTTGCCGCTGCACCGAACGCACGGCCCGAATGAGGCCCCTAAAGCGATTGTGCGTCGGAATCGCAACGGTAACGAGCGGATATTTCTTTGTAAGGAACATCAGAACGAGGGCGTACTTTCTCCAGAAGAAGACCGATCCGGAAATTCGCCCAAAGCTTCATCGGTATCGGTTTCCTCCCAAGTGCGGCTGTTATCATTGTAGCGGCGAACGATCCGCGCCGGTATTCCGGCAGCAACAGACCGCGGCGGAAGACTGATCGTCAAAACGGAATTCGGCTCGACCACACATCCTTCACCGATCCGCAGATCGCCGATGATGCATGCTCCTTCTCCGATCGTGCAATTGTCGCCGATCGCGATTTCCCCGCAGCTGATCAGCCTGTTTTCCGCAATCGTCTTCTTTGTATCGCGGTAGTCGTGAAGATTATCCGACAAATAGACACGGCTCCCGAGGGTCACATTTTTCCCAATTTGAATCTTCTGCGTGGCAACAATATGACCGAATCGCCCGATAACCGTCCGATCGCCGACGTGGATTTCTGGAGAAAATCTCTGATTCCGATATTCTGAAACCGCATAAAGCCAACCACCGGAAGCGATTTTAACCCCCGAACCGATGTGGATATACTCGCGTCCGTCGATTTTAATCGGATGTTCCAAAACGCTTTTCTCATCAAGATGTGCAAATCCGAAACGATTCACTTCACTGCACGAACGATCGTGAAATCGCTTCAATCGGGAAAAAACTCTCCCGGCTGTTGCGAGCCATTTTGAAATGATCCGGCGGAAAAACCGGCTTCCTAATCGTTTTTTACCATCGCCTTCTCCCAACCGAACTCGGATTTCCTCACGCCAACCTTCGTCTGTTCCCAAACGCCAGCCGGCCGCCCAAATCCAATGCGCCAGCTGACTGCGATTTCGAACCCGGACGATCTCAAAAATATGCTTATACAAATAACGCCGCGCATCCTCCGGCCGCTCCATAGGCCAATATCGCACACGCAACCCGACGACTTCGCGCCCCCAATTCCGCGCCTGCGCAAAAGCTTCCCGAACCGTTTCCCGCCAACGATAATGAACGACCGCGTCCGGAACGAATGCGAGCGAAACCCCCGCCTGCTGAAGACGAATACAATAATCGGTATCCTGAAGAATCAGAAAATTCTCCTCATCAAAACCACCGATCCGATCGTGAGCCGATTTCCTTACAGCCAAACTTCCGCCTCCCGCATAAGCAAAAGGACCAAAAAGACCGCGCTCCACATCGTTCAACTGAACCCCCGGCAAACGCGAAATCCAGCGCCGATTCAACCTCCCGTACTCATACCGGCAGGCGATAAACTCAAACTTCTGCAGCGCACGAAAAACCGCCTCAAGATAACCGTCTCCCACAACGTCGTCCGAATCGCAAAAAGCGAGAAATTCCGAACGGGCAGCCATTGCACCAAAATTCCTGGCATAAGCTGCCCCGCGCCGCTTGCTCGCATCGAGCAAAACCAGCTCCGGCAAACGATCCCGAAAACTCCGGGCAATTTCCACGCTCCGATCGGTCGATCCGTTGTCCGCAACGATCACTTCCCACGGGCCGGAGAATCGTTGAGCCGCCAACGCATCAAGCTGTTCACCGAGCGTATCCTCCGAATTGAAACATGGAATGATGACGCTGATTTTCATGCAAAGATCAAATCAAAGCCCTTCGAAAGCACAGGCTCTTCAGCTGTCCCGATGGCGAGGAGAAAAGGACGTCTGACTATTCGGTAATGATAAGGAAACACGGAGCGCTGGCTGTTGAATAATTGACCACGAGGATACCTCAATTCGCCAAAGATCCGCAACGAGCCGACTGCCGAGAAAAGATCAAGGTAT